>JAFAKB010000095.1 GCA_019235885.1 Candidatus Eremiobacterota bacterium
GCCGCGCGGGCAGTAGCCGGGCGAAGGCGCCTGCCGGCGCGGGTCGTAGACTACCGGGACGCTCGCCACGACGCCCTATCGCCACATCTTGGTCGAGTCGGATAACGCGATCGGTACGGTAACGCTCAACCGGCCGGAGAAGCGCAATGCGCTCTCGCTCGAGGTGATGCGCGAGCTGATCGCGGCGTTCGAGGCGATCGGTGCGGATCGGTCGATCAAGGTCGTGATCCTGCGCGGGATCGGTCCGGCGTTCAGCGCCGGACACGATCTGCGCGAGATGCTCGAGCGCAGCGTCGCGGAGTACCGGCTCACCTTTGACACGTGCGTGAAGCTGATGGAGACGCTGCAGGCGATCCCGCAGCCGGTGATCGCGGAGATCGCCGGGATCGCGACCGCCGCGGGCTGCCAACTCGTCGCGACGTGCGATCTCGCCGTCGCGTCGAGCGAAGCGCGGTTCGCGACGCCGGGGGTGAAGATCGGTTTGTTCTGCACGACGCCGATGGTCGCGCTCACCCGCGCGATCAGGCGCAAGCGCGCGATGAAGATGCTGCTCACCGGCGAGCCGATCGACGCGCGCACCGCGGCCGACTGGGGACTCGTCAACGACGTCGTCGAGCCGGACCAGCTAGAACGGGCCACGCGCGCGCTCGCCGAGCGGATCGCGTCCTCGGCCGGGTTCGTCGTCGGGCTCGGCAAAGCGGCGTTCTACGCGCAGATCGACCTCGACCAGCCGAAGGCGTACGCGTACGCGAAGGAGGTCATGTCGATGAACGCGCTGGCCGAGGATGCACAGGAAGGCATGGGGGCCTTCGTAACCAAGCGAAACCCGATCTGGAAAACCTGAGCCGCACGAGGCCGAAAAACTAGGTTACGGACTCTTAACCGTAGGGTAGGAGAAGCGAAAGGATTTGCAACCCGTTTTTCCAATCATGCGTTTGTCGGATGTGTGGGCAGCGTCCAGAGGGACGCCGACAAGCGTCGCCCACACCCGGTAGTAGGGCAACCTGCTACGCGACGGCAACGAGGCCCGCCTACGGCGGGTCTTGTTGTTTTTGGGCGAAGAGCGGCTCCCGTGTCATACCGCCGTCTGCTGCTCGCCGTTCTGACGATCGGACTGCTCGCGTGCCTGTACGTCGCGGTGCGGCGCGAGCGCCACGAGCACCGCGCGAACCGGGTCGAGATCGTGATGGACGATCAAGACTTTCAATCGCTGGCGCGCTCGTACGCCTACGACCAGCGCGCGTTCCTCGTCGCGTTGCGCCGCGCGGGCTTGACCTCGCTGGCGGTGCAGGAAGAGCTGGGCGGCCAGGTTTCGTCCTCGCCGAGCGCGGCGGTCTACGCGGGCACGGCGCTGCTCGCGCAGGCGAAGCTGACCGGCTTTCACGATCCCGTCTTCGCCGGGCTCGCGGTGCACGGGATCCGTACCGACGAAGTCTACTTGGTCGCGTACGACGCGGCCACCGCGGCGCGCTACCGCGCGCAGCTCGCGCTCAAGTTTCCGCGCAGCGTGCGCGTGCTGCGCGCGGCGAACCCGGCGGTGTTCGCGATTCGCACGCAGCCCGACTACTTCGCCTCGGTCGGACTCGGCCTGCCGGACGACCGCGTCGCGCTGGCGCGCGCGCTCGGGCTCAAGCTGGTACCGCGGCTGCAGAACGACGAGCGCTTTCAAGGGCCGCAGATCGGCGCGCTCCTCGACGGCGCCGCGCTGCACCACGACGCGCACACGATGATCTTCTTCGGGCTGCGCAATCAGGTGCTGGGCTATCCCGACGCGATCGACGCGACGGCGAACGCGATGCGCCGCGACAAGCTGAGCTTCGGGGCGATCGAGACGTACGACGTCAAGCAGACGCAAGCCGGAAACGACTCGCTGGCCAAAGATCTGCCGGACCGCACGGTGCGCGTGCAGGCGATCGCGAAGCCGGAACAGGACAAGCTGCGCCCGGAAGAGATCGTGCAGCGCTACGACCTGGGCGTGCGCGAGCGCAACGTGCGCGTCGTCTACCTGCGGCCGTTCGCGCACCAGTGGGACGGGCGCTCGATCGAGGCGACCAACGTCGAGCTGGTCCGGCAGATCGCGCAGAGCGTGCGCGCCGCCGGACTCCGCGTCGGCACCGCGTCGCCGTTCGACCGCTTCGTGACGCGGTGGTGGGAGATCGCGCTCGCGTCGCTCGCGGTGCCCGCGATCGTGCTGCTGCTGCTGGCGGAGTTCGGCCGCGGCGACGTGCGCTGGCTGATCGCGTTCGTCGTCGTCGACGTCGTGCTCGTGCTGGCGGGGTTCGCGATCCATCACGACATGGCGGTGCGGAAGGCGCTGGCGCTGATCGGCGCGATCGCGTTCCCGCTCGCCGGGTTCGCCGCGATCGCGCCGGCCTTCGCGGCGCCGCGCGCCGCCTCGGCCGGCGCGGCGATCCTCGACGGCGTCCGCGTGCTCGCGATCGCCACGTTCGTCGCGGTTCTCGGCGCGCTGGTCGTCGTCGGCCTGCTCTCGACGCCGCTGACGATGCTCGAGATCGACCGCTTCACGGGCGTGAAGCTCGTCCTCGCCGCGCCGCCGCTGATCGCGCTGCTGCTGTACCTCTTCACGCCGCGCTGGGGCTCGAAGCTCACGCCCGCCGGACTCGCCGAATCGCCGGTCAGCGTGCTGCAGCTCCTGGCGGCGGCGGTGCTGCTCGGCGGCGGCTACCTGGTCCTGATCCGCAGCGGCAACCAGAGCGACATCGCCCCGTCCGCGCTCGAGCTCGCGCTGCGCTCGCACCTGAGCGCGCTCTTGCAGGTCCGTCCTCGCTTCAAGGAGTTTCTGATCGGCTTCCCGGCGCTGATGCTGGTGCCGTCGCTCGTTCCCTCGGACCGCGCGCGCTGGGGCTGGCTGTTCGCGCTCGCGATCGGGGTCGGGCTAGGCGACGTCGTCGACACGTTCTCGCACCTGCACACCCACCTGTTCGTCTCGGTGCTGCGCTTGGTGAACGGCGCGGTGCTGGGCGCGATCGCCGGCGCGGTCGCGATCCTCGCCTACCGCCGCTTCCGGCGAGGCGGTCCGGACGCTGCGTGAGCTCGTCCGCTCGACGACGCTCCGGGGCCGGGCCGCGTTTCCTCATCAGTGGGTACTACGGGTTCGGCAACCTCGGCGACGAGGCGCTCTTGCAGGTGATCGTCGAGCGGCTGCGCGCGCGTTGGCCCCAGTGCGAGATCGACGTGCTCAGCGGCGATCCGCCCGCGACCGCGCGCGCGCACGGCGTCGAGGCGACCCCGCGGATGGATTTCGCACGGGTGCGAGCGTCGATCGAGCGAGCGGACATCGTGCTTTCGGGCGGGGGCGGATTGCTGCAGAACGCGACTAGCCTGCGCAGCCTCCTCTACTACAGCGGCGTGATCCGCGGCGCGCTGCGCGCCGGCAAGCCGACGATGGTCTTCGCCCAGTCGGTCGGGCCGCTCGATTTTTGGGGCCGGGCGGTGGTGCGCAACTTCTGCAAGGGCCTGAGCGGCGCCACCGTGCGCGACGAGCGCTCGCGCGCGCTGCTGAGCACGCTTCTGCCGGGCGTCGCGGTCGAGCGGACCGCCGATCCCGTCTTTCTGTTCGACGGCGAGAGCGCGCCGCTGGACCTGGCCTCCGAAGGGCTGGCCGGCGACGACGCGCCGCTGGTGATCGTCTCGGTCCGCAAGTGGCAAGGCTCCGACGCGACCACGCAGGGACTCGCGACCGTCGTGGACCGGCTCGCCGCCGCGCACGGCGCAAGGGTCGCGTTCCTGCCGCTCGGCGGGCCGCCCGACGCGGAGGTCGCGACCACGATCATCCGGCGCTGCGGCTCGACGCCGGTTCTGCTCCCCGACTACTCGCTCGCGCAAGCGGCGCAGGTCGTCGGCCGCGCCTCGCTGGTGATCGGGATGCGGCTGCACGCGCTGATCCTCGCGGCGCGGCTCGGCGTCCCGTTCTTGGCGCTGCCGTACGACCCGAAGGTGACGGCGCTGCTCGAAGACCTGCGCTATCCCGCGCGGCCGCTCTTTGTCCCCGGCGAGCCTGCGCCGCCGCCGAGCGAGATCGCGGCGCGGATCGACGACGCGTGGGAGCGGCGCGAGGCGCTCGCGGCTCACCTGTCGAGCGTGCGAGCGGAGATCGAGCGGCTCGCGGCGCGCAACTTCGAGGTCCTGGACGAAATCGTGACGCGAACCGCGCACGACGCGGCAGGCACCGAGAAGTAGCGAACGAAGGAGCCGCGTCACGGTGGCGCGGCAGACCTTCGTCCTCGGCCGGCTCTTCGACATTCGCGTAGGCGTGCACGTTTCGTGG
>JAFAKB010000096.1 GCA_019235885.1 Candidatus Eremiobacterota bacterium
CGATGACCGGGATGCCGACCGCCGACTTCAGCTCGGCGATGCGATCCCAATCGGCGCTGCCGCGGTAGAACTGCTTCGCCGTGCGCGCGTGCAGCGTCACCGCCTGCACGCCGACCGCTTCCGCGCGCTTCGCGACGTCGAGGAAGACGAGGTCGTCCTCGGTCCAGCCGAGCCGCATCTTCACGGTGACGGGGCAGTCGACGGCGTCGACGACCGCCTTCATGATCCGCTCGCAGCGCTTGACGTCGCGCAGGCACGCGCTGCCCCCTTCGGTCTTCGTCACCTTCGGCGCGGGGCAGCCGAAGTTGATGTCGACGATGTCGGCGCCGCACTCGCGCACGAGCTTCGCGGCCAGCGCCATGATGGTGGGGTCGTTCCCCCAGAGCTGCGTCGAGACGGGGTGCTCGACGCCGTGCTGGTCGATCATCTCCATCGTGCGCTTGTTGCCGTACTGCAGCGCGTTCGACGAGACGAACTCGGTGACGGTCAGCCCGAAGCCGAAGGGCTTGTAGAGCGCCCGCATGGTGCGGTTCGTCACCCCGGACATCGGCGCCAGCACGATGGGAGGCCACACTCGCACGGGACCGATCTTCAGCGGGGCGACGGTTGGGGTCACGACCAAGGAGTGTACCACGCGGACTCCACCGCTGCCCACCGGGCTTTCCGAAGCGGCGGGCGCCCGCTCGCTCTCTGGCCCTCTCAGGTGCGGTGGGCGTTGAGGTAGTCGACGCGCAAGCCGTGCAGCACGAGGTGCGGCTCGACGCGCTCGATGACGTTCGTTTCGGCGGCGACGACCGGGGCGAGGCCGCCCGAGGCGATCACGCGCGCGTGCTCGCCGATCACGGCGCGGATACGGCGGACGAGCTCTTCGGTCTGGCCGACCGCGCCGTAGACGAGGCCGGCTTGGATCGAGCCGACGGTGTCGCGGCCGACCGGCGTCCCGGGCGCGATCAGCGCGACCTGCGGGAGCTTCGCGGTGCGGCCGACCAGCGCGTCGAGCGCGACCTGCAGCCCGGTCGCGATCGCGACGCCGGCGTACGCGCCGTCGGCGCCGATCGCGCCGAAGGTCGTCGCGGTGCCGAAGTTGATCGCGATCGTCGGCGCGCCGACGAACGCGACCGCGCCGATCGCGCCGGCGACCAGATCGCTGCCGACCTCGGCCGGGCGGTCGGTGCGCACCGCGATCGAGCGCTGGTTCGCCGCGGTGAAGAACGTCGGGCGCACGCCGAAATACTTCTCGACGCCTTCGGCCAGCGGCCGGTCGACGACCGGAACGACCGACGAGACGACGGCCGCCTCGACGTCGCCGAGCGCAAACTTCGCCGCGTTGAAGAACGCCGCGAACAGCACGCCGTACTCGTCGGCGGTGCGGCGGCGGGCGGTGGTGACGCGCCACGTTCCGACCAGCGCGCCGTTCGGGTCGAACGCGCCGAGCTTCGTCTCGGTGTTCCCGACGTCGATGCACAGCAGCATCAGGGCTTTTCGTCGTCCTGAGCTTGTCGAAGGGCGAGGATCGCGTCGAAGAGGCGCGCGGCGAGCTCGCGCTTCGAGCCGCTGCCGAGATCTTTGCGGCCGTCGCTTCCCCACAGCAGCACCAGCGCGTTGTCGACCGGTCCGAAGCCGCGCTCGCCGCGCACGTCGTTCACCGCGATCGCGTCGAGGCGCTTGCGCGCCAGCTTCTCGCGCGCGTTCGCTTCGGCCGCCTGCGTCTCGGCGGCGAAGCCGACCAGAAACAAGCCGTTCTTGTTCGCGCCGAGGTTCGCGAGCACGTCGGGATTGCGCTCGAGCGCGATGCTCTGCGGTGCGCCGGCGGTCTTCTTCACCTTGTGCTCGTGCACGATCGCGGGACGCCAGTCGGCGACCGCGGCGGTCGCGATCGCGATCGTCGCTTCGGCGGCGCGCGCTTGCACCGCGGCGTCCATCTCGCGCGCCGTCGTGACGCGCGCGGTGCGCGCGCCGGCCGGCGGCTCGAGCGCCGTCGGGCCGAGGACGAGATCGACCCGCGCGCCGCGCGCCAGCGCTTCGCGCGCGAGCTCGATCCCCTGCGTCCCGCTCGCGGCGTTGGAGAGAAACCGCACCGGATCGAGCGCTTCGCGCGTCGGTCCGGCGGTGATCAGCACGCGCTCGCCGGCGAGGTCGTGCGTGCGCGCCAGCGCGCCCGCGATCGCCGCGTACAGCGCGTCTTCGTCGGCGAGCCGGCCGGCGCCGTGCTCGCGCTCGGCCAGAAAGCCGACGCCCGGCTCGACGATCGTCGCGCCGCGCGCGCGCAGCGTGGCGAGGTTGGCGCGCGTCGCCTCGTGGTCGAGCATCGCGGTGTTCATCGCCGGCGCGATCACCAGCGGCGCGCGCGTCGCGAGCGCGACGTTCGTCAGCAAGTCGTCGGCGATCCCGTTGGCGAGCTTCGCGATCGTGTTCGCCGTCGCCGGAACGATCGCGACGAGCTCGTTCTCGCGCGCCAGCGCGATGTGCGGGATATCCTCGACGCGTTCCCACAGCGAGGTGTGGACCGGCCGCCGCGCCAGCGCCGCGAACGTCGCCGCGCCGACGAACCGCAGCGCGTCGGCGGTCATCACGACGTCGAGCACCGCGCCGTTCTGCACCAGCCGGCTCGCCAGCGCGGCGGCTTTGTACGCCGCGATCCCGCCGGTCACCCCGAGCAGCACGCGCCGCCCGTTCACGGCCTCGCCTCGACGCCGTCCTGACCCGGTCGCAGGATCGGCTCGTTGTCGATCAGCCGCGTCGGGCCGAGCCACGCGCTCGCGATCGCGAGCGCCGGCGGCCGCAGCGCGTCCGGCGCCTCGAACGTCGCCGGGTCGACGACGTCGAGGTAAGCCTCGCGCAGCGGCGCGACCAGCTCGGCGCGGCCGCGCGCGAGCGCCCGCTCGCGGTCGGTCTCCCCGGCGCGCACGGCGCGCACGATCGCGTCGAGCGCGCGGTGGATCGCGGGCGCGGCGGCGCGCTGCTCGGGATCGAGGTAGACGTTGCGGCTCGAGAGCGCCAGCCCGTCCGGCTCGCGGACGGTCGGCGCGACGACCAGCTCGATCGGCAAGTTCAAGTCCTCGATCACCCGCCGCAGCACCGCGACCTGCTGGGCGTCCTTGGCGCCGAAGTAGGCGCGGTCGGGTCCCAGCGTCGCGAAGAGCTTCACGCAGACCGTCGCGACGCCCCGGAAGTGGCCGGGCCGCAGCGCGCCTTCGTAGCGCTCGCCGAGCGGCCCCGGATCGACGGTGGTCGCGAACTCCGGCGGGTACATCGTCGCAGCGCCCGGGGCGTAGATCAGCTCCACCCCGGCCGCGCGCAGCGCCGCAAGGTCGCCGTCGAAGGCGCGCGGATAGCGCTCGAAGTCCTCGTTCGGCCCGAATTGCAGCGGGTTGACGAAGATCGACGCCGCGACGGTCCGGCACTCGGCCCGCGCCCGCCGCACCAGCGCGAGGTGGCCGGCGTGGAGCGCGCCCATCGTCGGGACCAGGCCCAGCGGCCGTTCGGCGCCCCGCAGCGCCTCGCGAGCCTCCGCCGGGTCGCGTGTGACGCGCATGCTAGTTCCGCGTCACGCGAAGGGTCGTCCGGCCGACGACGAAGGCCTGCCCGAGGTCGATCGGCTCCGGATCGCCAAGAGCGCGTCCCCCGACGCGCGTTCCGTTTCGGCTCGCCAAGTCGGCCAACCGTAAGCTGCCGTCCTGCTCTTCGTAGAGTCGCGCGTGTTTCCGGGAAATATACCGGTCGATGGTGATGCACGCGGTGGCGACCGCGTCGTCACGGCCGATCGTGATCTCCCGCTCGAAGCCCCACGTCTTCCCGTCGAGGGGACCGCTCATCACCTCCAGGACATACATCGCCGGACCGCCTTCGCGCGGTGGCGACGGCCGGTCCTCTCCACAGGAAGCGCGCACTGGTGAATCGCGACGACAGCCACCTCCTCGAGATCGATCCCGAAGCGCTCCGTGCCGCGGAGTTCATGCAGGCGCAAGAGCTGCTGCAGGCGATGGTCGGACGGCGCATCGTCTCCGCGCAGCTCGAAGAGACGCGCATCGCGATCGAGACCGACGACGGCTC
The DNA here is from genome assembly GCA_019235885.1 of Candidatus Eremiobacterota bacterium. Classification (GTDB taxonomy): domain Bacteria; phylum Vulcanimicrobiota; class Vulcanimicrobiia; order Vulcanimicrobiales; family Vulcanimicrobiaceae; genus Vulcanimicrobium. The sequence continues at coordinate 4,054 of JAFAKB010000096.1, forward strand.
GATCTACTATTTCTACGGTTTCATGGGCGAAGACAGCAGCGAGGACGAAACCGAAGGAAGCTGACAAGCAACGCACCTCACACCGCACCATGCTGCGGTTTTTGAGGCGGGAAAAGCACTGCGCCGCTCGCGAAGGCGCGAGTTCCGGCGGAGCGCCGGCAGAACGAGGTGAGGGTGTACCTGACGAGTGGGGCGTCTTCGCTGCTCGACGGTGAGGCCGCCGAACGCGCGCTTGCAATCGCGGAACGGATCTTCCAATGCGGCGTGCGCTGGACCGACGAGCACATGACTGCTCGGCCCGAGACGATCGGCGCATACGGTGGCTGCGTGCTCGTCGCACACGCGCTCGGGCGCGCGGGCCGGGAGCCGGCGCCGTCGCTGCGCGAGCTGCTGCAGCGCGCGCTGGTCACGGCGCCCGACCGCCGCGGGCTCTACGACGGCCGCGCCGGACTGCTGGTCGTGCTCGACGCGCTCGATCCGGACGGCCGCAGCTTCGCGCGGCCGCGCGCCGCGTTGCGCGACGCGATCGCCGCCGACCTGCTCGAGGTGGGCGAGCTCGAGCCGTCCGACCGCGACGCGTTCGATCTGATCCACGGTGCGGCCGGAAAGCTGATCGCGCTGCACGATCCGCCGGCCGGCGTCGCGGCGCACGTGTGCGCGCGCTTCGCCACGCTCGCCGATCGCTTCGAAGAGCGGCTCGCCGACCCCGATCCGGAACCCGCCGCGCGGCTGGATCTCGGCGTCGCGCACGGCATCCCCGGCATCCTCGCCGCGCTCAACGTGGCTCTCCCCGGCGAGCGCGCGCTCGCGCGGCGCTACGTCGAGCTGGTCCTCGCGAGCGCGCATGCCGTGAACGGTGCGCACCGCTGGGGACCGATCTGGGAGCGCGACCGCGTCCCGCCGCCGCGCCGCGCGTGGTGTTACCAGACCGCCGGCGTCGCGAGCGTGCTGCTCGACCGCGCCGCGCTCGATGGCGACGACGCGCTGCGCGCGCTCGCCCTCGGCGCGCTCGGCGCGACGCTGCACGAGCCGGACATCGAGCACTGGGACGACGCGCTCTGCCACGGGCGCAGCGGCGTCGCGCTGCTCTATGCCCGGGTTGAGGCCGGCGACGAAAGGTTCCTCAGCGCCGCGCGCGGGCTTGCGAACGACGTGCTGAACGCGTACGACGACGCGGCGCCGTTCGGTTACCGCGCGATCAATTTGCTAACGCTGGGGCGCGAAGACCGGCCGCAGTTTCTCGACGCGGCGCTCGGGATCGCGCTGTTTCTCATCGAAGCGGCGTATCCGTCGCAACGCAACTGGCTGCCGCTGTTCGGCCTGCTTCCCGGCGGTGCGCCACGATGATCGCGCCCGAACGCGAGCAGCGCCGGCAACGCGCTCCGAAGACTACCGCGCACGCAGCGGCACCGCCGTTCACCGTCGTCGAGGAGCTCACGCTGGGCCGGGTTCCGGCTTGGCCGGCGCACCGGGCCCGCGCCCTGCTGGCAGCGCCTGATTGGGCCAAGGCGCTCGAGACGCTGTTGCGCGAGGACGAACCGTTTCGCGCTGCGATCGTGATCGCGAGCGCGGGGCTGCGTCCCGTCGTCGACCGCGTCCTCGCCGGCGAGCCGCTCGAGGCGCGCGCGGCGACGCGTCTGCTCGCCTACGCGGTCCGCATGGCGACGCGCACGACGCCGTTCGGCACCTTCGCCTCGGTCGGACACGCCGTGTTCGACGCGGAGCACGAGCGCCGCGTCGGCGACGTGACGGCGCGCGTCGCGCAGGCGAACGTCGATCACGAGTGGCTGGTCGGCGCGGTCGACACGCTCACCGAGCGTTCCATCGCCGCCGGCGAAGACGTGATCGTCGCCACCGCCACCGCGCTGCGCCGCGAAGGCCCGCGCTTCGCGCTGCTCGACGAACGCAAGGTCATCGCCGAGGGCGATGCCTCGCAGTACCGCAGCGTGACCGTCGCGGCGACGCCGCCGGTCGCGTTCGCGCTCGAGCGCGCGCGCGACGGCGTTTCGAGCGGCGAGCTCGCGCGCGCGCTCGCCGATACCTTCTCGGTCGACGCCGAGCGCGCGCAATCGCTGGTGCGCAAGCTGGTCGACGCCCGGTTTCTCATCGCCGTCCAGCGGCCCGCGCCGCTCGACGACGCCGCCGAACGGCTCGCGGAACAGGCGCGCAACCAGCCTGCGCTGGCGCCGCTCGTCGACGCGCTCCGCACGGCGACCGGGCCACGGCGCGGCGTCGTCGACGTCACCGAGCTCGACCGGACCGTGGCGCGGCTGAAAGAGCTCGGCCCGAGCGACGTCGCGCAGCCGGTCTTTCACGATCTCACCCACGCGCCGCTCGCGGTCCCCGCGAGCGTGCGCGACGACGTGCTGCGGCTCGCGGACGTTCTCGTTCGCTCGGGGATGCCCGCGCAGCTCGACGCGTTTCGGAAACGCTTCTACGAGCGCTACGAGTCGGGCGAACGGCTCGTCCCGCTGCTCGAGCTCGTCGGCCCGCACGGGATCGGGATCCCGCACAGCTTCGACGCCGAGCGGCCGCGCGTTCCGCCCGCGCGCCGCGCGCGGCTCGCGGCGCTCGTCGGAACGGCCTTGCGCGCCGGCCGCGACGAGATCGCGCTCACCGACGCCGACTGGGAGGCGATCCGGGGCGATCTTCCCGATCCGCTGCCGCGCTCGCTCGAGCTCGGCTTCCACGTTCTCGCGCCGTCGTTCGAAGCCGCAACCGCCGGCGAGTACCGCATCGTCTCGTCGCCGCTCGCGGCGACGTACTGCGCCGGGATGACGACCGGCCGGTTCGCGAAGTATCAGGACGAAGCGTTCAACGCGAAGCTGCGCGAGGTCGTCGCCGGCGAAGCGCCGCCCGGCGCGCTCACCGCCGAGCCGATGTTCGTCCCGGAGCGCGCGCGCAGCGGCAACGTCATCGCGCACCCGATCGTCGCCGAAGCGATCCTGCCGATCAACGCGCACGCCGGCGGGCTCGACGCGCTGGCGCTCGACGACCTCTTGGTGGGGATCGCCGACGAGCGGGTCGTGCTGTGGTCGCGTTCGCGCGGGCGGCGCGTCCAGCCGGTATGGCCGCACGCGTTCAACATGCAGCTCGCCCCGCCGCTGGCGCGCTTCTTCGGGCTGGTCGCGCGCGACAAAGGTTTCGTTCCCGGATCGTTCGACGTCGGCGAGCTCGGCCTGCTGCCGTTCGTTCCGCGCCTCCGGCTCGGGCGGGTGATCGTGCGCCGTGCGGCGTGGACCGTTCCGATCACCGAGCTCCGCGAGACCCCGCTCGCCGTGCTCGCGCGCGAGCGCGGGATGGTGCGTTACGTTCAGCTCGGCGACTTCGACAACGTGCTCGCGGTCGACACGCAGACGCCCGCCGGCGAGACGCTGTTGCGCGATCAGCTCCGCGGCCGCAAGGACGACGAGGTGGTGCAGCTGAGCGAAGCGTTCGTCGAAGACGAGGAGCTGTGGCTGCGCGACGCGCACGGCGCGCGGTACTGCGGTGAGTACATCGCCTCGGTTCGCGCCGGCGGCGAGCAGAAACCGAAGAGCGGCGCCCCGCTGCTGGTCGACGAGCGCGCGCGCACGCGAACCCCGGCCTCCGACTGGTGCTATCTGAAGCTGTACGCGAACGACCGCGAGTTCCGCTCGGAGGTCGCGCCGAAGCTGCTGCGGTTCGCCGAGGACGCGGTCGCGAGCAGCATCGCGACGCACTGGTTCTACATCTTGTACGGGGATCCGGACAAGCACGTGCGCTTCCGCCTGCACTCGGCCGGCGACGACGCGGCACTGCGCGAGCGCGCGCTGGCGTTCGCCGACGAGCTCGCTTCGTCCGGCGTCGTCAACCGCTTTGCGCTGGCGACCTACGAGCGCGAGCTCGAGCGCTACGGCGGCGCCGCCGGCATCGAGCTGTGCGAGCGGCTGTTCCACCTCGACAGCGTTGCCGCGCTGCGCGGACCGGCCGTCGACGTCCTCACCGGGCGCGAGCGCATCGAAGCGATCGCCGTTCCGCTGCTCGCGCTGTTCGACGCGCTCACGACGGCGGCGGAGCGCGACCGGTATGTCGACCTGCGGCGGCCGAAAGCGCAGCGTGCCTCGGCCGACGAGGCCGAGGCGTTGCGCGTGCTGGCGCGGCGTTCTCCGCTCGACGATCCGGAATGCACGCCGCTCGCGCGCAAGCTGGCCGCCCTGTGCAAAGACGAAGCGGCCTGGCTGGAGCTCGTGGACAGCCTGCTGCACATGCACCTGAACCGCCGCGGCGTCTCGGTCGACGAGGAGCGCGCGCTGCGCACGCTGCTGTGGAAGGCGCTCTTCGGACGCCGCGAGCGCAACCGCCGATGATGCGGCCGCCGAGGAGCCGGCCGAAACAAGCAACTGCTGCGGCGGAATGGTGTGATTCAGGTCGCGCTCGTGCAAGAGGAAGGCGCGTTTCGAAAAAGAACGGCCGCCACAGCGCGATCCGAAGTCGTGCGGAAGGGTGTAGATCATGATCGAGCTCTGTCGCGTACCCCGGGTGGCGCAGCCAGGCACCGTGTCTCGTACGAGGCGCGGTGCTCTTTACTTTTAGAGGGAGAATGGATGCCGAGTAAAGTTTCTTTCGACGATCTCGATCTGCGCGAAGAACCGGTGAGAGGCACCGCCGCGAAGCCGCTGCTGGGTACCGCCACCTGCACGCACACCGATGCGTGTACGGACGGTTGCACCACCCGTCTAACGGGCTGCTGCTAGCGTAGGGACAGCATGCGTGCGGCGGCGAGTACCCCTCGTCCGCCGCACTCGCGCTCAACGAATTCGTGCAGACGCTCAAGCGCGAGCGCGCGCCGCTCTTCGACGATACGGACGCCGCCCGCGCGCTCGATGCGGCGCAAGAGATTCTCGAGCGCGTGCTGCCGATGCTCGCCGAGCGGCCCGGTGCGCCGGAGGCGGTCGGCCGCTACGGCGGCGCGGCGCTCGTCGCCGAGTCGCTCGCCCGCGCGGGACGGATCGGCGAGGAAACGCTGCGCGACGTGCTGCGCGAAGCGCTGACGTTCGCGCCCGACCGCTTGAGCCTGTACGACGGCGCCGCCGGATTGCTCGTCGTGCTGGACGCCGTCATGGCGGACGGCACGTCGAGCGCGCTCTCCGCTGCGCGCGCGCGGCTGCGCGACGCGCTGGCCGCGTCGCTGCACGAGCCGGAGGCGCCGGATTTCTCCAACCCGCGCACCTACGATCTGATCAGCGGGTACGCGGGGCGGACGGTCGCGCTCGGCGGCGAGGTGCCGGAGGTGTTGCCCGCGTTGCGTGCGTTCGCGCACGCGTTCGCCGCCGAAGCGGAACGCCGGGCGCATTCCGGCGATCCGAGCCTGCAGTTCACGGTGAACCTCGGCGTCTCGCACGGCGTCCCCGGAGTTCTGGCCGCGCTCAACGCCGCGCTCCCGCACGACCGCGAGCTCGGAGAGCGTTACGTGAACCTGCTGCTCGCGTGCTCGCACGTCGTGAACGGCGAACGCCGCTGGGACGGCGTGTGGCGGCCGGCGGAGCGCCCGGCCGCGCGGCGCGCGTGGTGCTATCAAACCGCAGGCGTCGCCGCGGTGCTGGCCGACCGCGCGCGGCTCGACGGCGACGAGCGGCTGCACGCGCTCGCCGCCGGCGCACTGCGCGGCGTGCTCGACGACCCCGCGCCGGACGACGGAAACATCGCGCTGTGCCACGGCCGCAGCGGCGTCGCGGCGCTCGCGTCGCGCTTCCCCGGCGATCCGCGCCTGATGCACCACGCCCGGCGGCTCGCGCGCGCCGTGCTCGACGATTCGCCCGATCTCGAGCGCCCCTCGTTCCTCGACGGCGCGCTCGGCGTCGCGCAATTTCTCATCGACGCTGCAACCGGACAAGAGCGGCGCTGGCTGCGCTTGTTCGGGCTGCTTCCAGACTGATCGGTCAAATCGAAAGGAGACAACGTGCCAACTGAATTCCGCTTCGACGACCTGGACCTGCGCGAGGAGCCCACTCGCAGCGGCTCCGACCGCGTGCCGCTGCTGAGCAGCACCAACGCCACCGTAACCTGCACCGCAACGGCGCGCTGCACGCGCATCTGCTGCACGTGCCCAGAGCTCGACTAGGAAGAACCATGCCGACGGATCGTTTCGAAGATCTCGACCTGCGCGAACAGCCTGCCGGAACCGATTGCAACCGCGGCGAGCCGGCGTTCACGCAAGTTCGCTGCACGCAGTACACCTTCGGCTGCACAACGACGAACATCGCGCCGCTCACCGGCGGCTGTTGCGAATGACGAAAGGAACCCATCATGCCCACTGAAGCCCGATTCGACGATCTGGACCTGCGTGAGGAGCCCGCCCGCGGGGGCTCCGAGCGCGAGCCGCTGCTGAGCAGCAGCGCGCTCACCGAGATCTGCACCGCGACGATTCGCTGCACGCGGGTGTGCTGCACCTGTCCTCCGGCGTGAGCTAGAAAGCAGACACCAGCATGGATCGATTCGACGACCTCGACCTGCGGGAAGAACCCGCCGGAAGCGACCGGAACGGCAGCGCCCCCGTCTCGCCGGGCTGCACGCAAGACACCTTTGCCTGCGCCGCGGATCGCGGACTCCGCACACCCGTCTGTTGCTTCTGAGCACTGATCCAGCGTCTTGTCTTAGGAGGAAATCATGACCCCGGATCGCTTCGACGAGCTCGACCTGCGCGAAGAGCCCGCGCACGCGGAACGCAACGTCCCGGTGCTCGGCTGGTCCTACCAGACGCACGGGTGCAACGCCACCAAAGCGTGCACCAACACTTGCTGCCCACCGACGTGGGACGCATGTGTCTAACCTAGAGGTTCACCTTCGGTGAACCCACGCGTGCGGGGTTAAGCTCGCAGGACGGCGTCCGCCGCCAGCACGGCGCCCAGTGCGGCGTGCTCGGCGGGGACGCCGCCCTGCAGGTACATCTCGTACGGCTCGCGGAGCGGCGCGTCGCACGAGAGCTCGATCGTTGCGCCGCTCACGAACGCGCCGCTCGACATGATCACAGGATCGACGTAGCCGGGGACCGCACCCGCCTCCGGCGCGAAGCGCGCGTTGACGGGCAGGGCGCGCTGCAAGCCGCGCGCAAACGCGATCACGCGCTCGCGCGAGCCGAGCCGAATCGCCTGCACGACGTCGGTGCGCACTTCGCCGGGCGCCGGCTCGACGGCGAATCCTAGCTCCGAGAACAGCGCCGCCGCGAAGTCGAGCCCGCGCAGCGCTTCGCCGACGACGAGCGGCGCATAGAAGAGCCCTTGCACGAACGCGCGCCCGAACCCGAGCGTCGGCCCGAGCGCCGCGCCGATCCCCGGCGCGAACACGCGCGCCGCGATTCGCTCGACGAGCTCCGCGCGCCCGGCAACGTACGCGCCGGCCGGCGCGATTCCGCCGCCGAGGTTTTTGATGAGCGAACCGGCGATCACGTCCGCGCCCACCTCCAGCGGCTCGCGCTCTTCGACGAGCTCACCGTAGCAGTTGTCGACGAAGACGACCGCGTCGCGGTGCGCGCCGCGCACCGACTCGACGACGGCAGCGATCGCGTCGATGGAGAGCGAGCGCCGCACGGCATAACCGCGCGAGCGCTGCACGAAGACGACCGCCGGCCGCGACTCGCGCACCGCGGCGCGCAGCGCGGAAAGATCGGTCTCGCCGCTCGGCGTGCGCTCGACCTCCGCATACCGCGCGCCGCGCGCGACGAGCGAGTGCGGCGCGGTCGCAACCGCGTGCCGCAAGGTGTCGTACGGGGCGCCGTTCGCCGCCAGCAGCAGTTCGCCCGGCCGCAGCAATGCGTCGAGTCCGGCGACGATCGCATGCGTTCCGCTGACGATCGACAGCCGCGCGAGCACGCGCTCCGCACGCAGCACGCGCGCCAGCAGCGACTCGTAGCGCTCCCGCGCCGGATCGTCGTAGCCGTAGCCGGTCGTCCCGGCCAGGTCGCTTTCCGCGATCCCTTCGTCGAGAAAGGCGCGCAGCACGCGCGCGCGCACCGCCGTCGCGCGCGGGTCGCGGCGCTCGAGCCACGGTGCCGCGCGCTTTGCTGCGATGCGCACACGGGTGTCGATTTCGATCCCGCCGAGCAGCGTCTCGATCATCGCGACCGTTACGCGTGCGCCGCGCGGGCCGCGCGCGCCGTTTCGGCGCGTTCGAAGACGCGCACGAAGGGCAGCCAGATTGCGCCGCCGACGACGAGGTTCAGCGCAACTAGCACCGCAGCGCGCCAATCGACGGTCGCCAGCACGGCGTTGACGAGCACCGGCACCGTCGAGGGAACGTAGAACGCCGGCCGTGCCACCAAACCCAGCGCCAGCGCGGCATACGTCGTGCACGCCAGCACGAGAGGAACGAGGACGAACGGCACGGCAAGGACCGGATTGTACGCCAGCGGCAGCCCGAACATCACCGGCTCGTTGACGTTGATCAGCGACGGCAGGATCGTCGCGTAGGCGAACGTTCGCAAGCGCGCGACGCGGCTGCGCAGCAAGAGCGCGACGAGCGGGAGCGTCGCGCCGGCCCCGCCCGGAAAGACGAACAGAAACGTCGAGACGACGACGGCGTGCGGCAGCGGCAGGTGGTGCGCGAACGCGTCGGTGTTCTGCAGCTGCAGGTGCAGGTAGACCGGCACGACGAGCGCAGCGAGCAGCGCCGGGCCGTGAATCCCGACCAGCCACAGCAGCGCTTCGACGAACGTGAGCAGCAGGAGCGCCGTGAAGCTGTCGCCGAGCGTCGCGAGCGGCGCGACCAGCTTCGCGATCGCGCCGGCGAGCGAGAAGCGCAGCGCGAACAACAGCAACGCGATCGAAAGGAGCCCGAACCCGCCGGCAAGCTCGCCACGCGCCCGACCGAGACGCCGCCGCCCGAGCGTGAGCGCGCCCGCCGTTGCCAAGCACACGACGATCGAGGTGAACAGCCCGCTCGCGCCGAGCGTCGCCGCGAACGCGCCCCACCCGCTCGCACCGTTCGTCGCAACGAAGCGCGCCAGCGCGGCGAGCGCCTCGCGCGGGAGCATCACCGCAAACGTCAGCAGCGCGAAGACCAGCAGCACCGCCGGCGCGTATCCCAACCGCCGCGCGAGCCGCAGCGCGAGCACGACCACCATGACGAACGAGGCGATCGAGAACGCCGGCCCGATCGCCTCGCGCAACTCCTTCGCCAGCGCCGCCCAACCCGAGAACGGCTGCACGGCCAGCAGAATCGCGATCGCGACCGCAACGGAGACAAGCGCGATCGGCAGCGACTCGCGCAGCGCGAGCACCGTCGGCGCCTCGCTGAACCGGTGTGCATACGGCGCGACCGCGCGCTCCAGCCGTGCGATGAGCCCGTCGCCGGCCGGAGCCTCGTATCCCGGCGCCGTCCCGCTAGAGCTTGCGGAGGTCGCGCGCGCTTCGCGCGCACGACGTGGATCAAGCGCCACGCGTGGCGCCTCCGCAGCCGGCTCGACCGGTGGTGTTAACCGGTACCTTAAAGTTTCCGAATAACGGCTTCGACTCGGCCGACGATGGTGACATCGTCGGCGTAGATTGGCGCCATGGTGGCGTTCTCCGGCTGAAGCCGAATCCGGCCGCCCTCGCGGTAGAACCGTTTCACCGTCGCCTCGCCCTCGATCATCGCGACGACTATCTCGCCGTTGTTCGCCGTCGGCCGCGGTTCCACGACGATGAGGTCACCGTCGAGGATCGCCGCGTCGATCATCGAGTCGCCTTTGACCCGCAGCATGAAACCGCCGGTCCGCGGCACCCACGAGGCCGGGAGGACAAACTGGTCCTCGAGGTTTTCTGTCGCGGTGATCGGGACGCCGGCCGCGACGCGGCCGACGAGGGGCAGCGTCGCGGACTCGACGCTGGGAAGATCGCCGTCGCCGCGCGGCTGGCTCAGCGCGCGCGGCTTGGTCGGATCGCGTTTGAGGAGACCGCGGCGTTCGAGCGTCTTGAGGTGTGACTGCACCGTCGAGGACGACGAGAGCCCGACGCGCTCGCCGATCTCTCGCACCGAGGGCGGGTACCCGCGCTCGGACGTGAACTGGCGGATCACGTCGAGGATCCGCTGCTGTTTCTCCGTCGTGGCCCGCTCGGCCATCGAACCCTCCTTGAGAATGCCACCCAGTAGGCACACCGTCGTGAGACGCTGGCCGCGACACCGCTGGGCGGGCGCTGTCGCATTGATTGCCGCCATCCTAGCACAGAACCGCCACCAGATCAAACATACGTTCGAACCCATTGACGGACCGAGACCAGCCTTGCTACCATATGGTGGACGAACGAGCGTTCGGCCCAACATCTAGGGGAAAGAGAAGCGCAACCATGTACGGGACGCCCAAACGAAGATTGACCCTGATGCCGCTGGTGGCCCTCGGCGGGCTCAGCCTCGCCGTGACGCTCCCCGCCCTCTCGAGCACGGTCCACGCCGCCCCGCCCGTCGCCTACGCGACGGTAACGGTCCACCCCGGCCAAACCCTCTGGGCCCTAGCCGAAGCGCGCACCCCCGCCACCGGCGACGTCCAGTCCACCGTCGACCAGATCATGGCGACGAACCACCTCACCACCGCCGACCTCCACGCCGGCCAAAAACTCCGAGTCCCCCGATGAAAGCCCTCAAAGCGCTCTAACGTCCAGCCGCCGGCCGAAGAAGAGACCCGTCGAATCTCGCGGGTCTTTTTTCATGCGGCACTTCCGTTCGCATCCCGCTTGAACAGCGAGCGAACTCCGTCCCCACGATAACGCAGCCGCTCCGCCAGCGCGCCAGCCGTGTTGTTGTTCGATCGCGCACGCACCGATCGTCGCAGGAGGGGTGCGGCGGAGGGATGGGGTTTCCGGGGTACTCGCGGAGTGCGCGAAGGCCACGATGGCCGAGAGCGCACGCAGCGGTAGCTCCCGCGGCGCAGGACGCGCCGCGGGAGCGTGCCCCGGAAACCCCATCCCTCCGACGCACCCCGAGCCACAATTTCATCGAAGGGCAGCAGAAGAAACAGAAGCGGCCCCGCCAAAGCGGAGCCGCTCGTGTTCTCCCGTTGAGGAGTTCAGCGAGGCCTAGATTTTGATCCGCGCCTCAAAGAACATATTGAACGGGTAGCTCGGGAACTGCGGGTCGTACGGCGCCCGGAGGAACGGCTGAATCGCCCATCCGGGGTTGAACTGGTTCCCGATCGGTTGAGGACCGGCACCGGCGCCGTACGTGGCCGTGTACTGGCACGCACGGTTGACGGTAAACCCGACCGCCGTTCCGCCCCAGCAGCGGTTGATGATGTTCGCGAAGTTGGCGACGAGCGTGACGCGCTTGTTCACGTCGTACGTCACCTGCGTGTGGAGCAGGATCGAGTTCGGTGCGACGAACCCGCCGACACCGTCGAAACGGCCCGTATACGGGTCCGGGATTGCGATTTGGCCGCCGCACGTCGTGGCGTCGTACGGAGCGCCGCCCGCTGCGCCGTAGCGGTACCGCGGATCGTTGGCAGTCGTACCGGGGAGTGCGCCGCAACCCGCGGTCGGATCGATGCCAGGCGTCGACAGCGGCACGCCGTAGCGCTGTCCGCCGAAGAACTGCAGCGCCGGCGTGATCGCGAGCGGACCGTGCTTGTACTGCACGACCAGCGTCGACACGAACGGTGCGCCGAACGACTCGTATCCACCCGCGCCGATGCCGCCGGGGAAGGTGTCGAACGTCGGGTAGTTGGCGTTGACGTCCATCAGCGGCTGAATCGGGGCGTTGTAGTACGGGTTCGCAATCGACCCCGCCGCACACGCCGGATCGGCGGCACCGGCCGCCGTGTAGCACGGCGAACCGCCGCCCGCCTTGGTCAGGGCGTTGTACGCGGCGATGTTCGTGTTGAACCCGTCGATGATTGTGCCGCCGTTACCGAGGCGCGTGTAGTTGATGTAGCTGTTCGTGTAGGTGAACGACAACCGTCCGGCGAGCCCGTTGCGCGAGAAGTCGCCCTTGTCGACCTCCAGCTCCACGCCTTCCGACGTCTGCCGGCCGACGTTCAGCCCCGACACGAAGTTGGTCTTCTGGTCGAGGAAGAACTGCTGGATCTGGTCCTGCGTCTTGCGCAGGAACGGCGTGAACTTCACCGACGTATCACGCCCGAACGAGTGCTCGTACGAGAGGTCGTAGTTGTTCGAGACTTCCGGCCGCACCGGGTGCCCCGGCGTGGTCGGCAGACCGAATTTGCCGAACCGCGCCAGCGACGCGGTGCTGTTCTGCTGCAGGAAGTTGTACTGCTCGAACGCGCTGTTCGGAGCCTGGGCGTAGCGGCCGTAGCTCGCGCGCAGCACCGTGCTCGGGTTGACGGTGTACGTCATGCCGAGGCGCGGCTGCAGCTCGCTGTACGACTCGACCTGCCCGGCGCCCGGGTTGACCAGGATGTTCGTCGGGTTGGCGAGGTTCCACGCGTTGTACCACATGGCCCGCGCCGGCGATGCCGTCGTGTCGGAACCGTTGAACACGAAGCTGTCGTAGCGCAGCCCGAGGTTGAGGTTCAAGCGATCGGTGGGTTTCCACTGATCGGTGATCGAGAACGAGCCGAACTTCGGCGTCACGGTGTTGTACGTCGCCGCCACGCCGTTCTCCGCGAGGAGATACTGGCACGCTCCCGCGCCGCAAAGGCCACCGACGCCAAGCGTATCGGCGGGCACCACCGTGCCGTTGTACCCCTGCTTAAGGGAGAACGTCGCCGGAGCGCCGTTGTTGTGGCTGATGCAGTTGGTCGCGACACCGGCCGCGGTGTAGCAGATCCCGCTCAGCGGTGCCGCCGAGGAGACGAGCCAACCGACGGCGCCGGTCTTCCCGATGCCGGAGTTGTTGTCGCGCAGCGTCGACGAGGTGGTGTACGAGCCCTGGATCGAGAGCAGGTGCTGCGCGTTGAGCTGGTCTGAGAACTGCGCGCTCACGCCGCGCGTGTGCGCGTGCAGCTCGTAGTCCGACGGCACGTAGCCGAGGTAGTTCATCTGCGTCGACTGCGGGCCGGTCTGCAACCAGTCCGAGTAGTACGTGTAACCGTACACGCGCAGGAACGCGTTGGTTCCGAAGTTGCGCTGGTACTGGGCCTTGAAGATCCCCTGGTTGTTGACGAACGCATCGCGCCGGTCCGGCTCGATGTTTACGCCGAACGGGCGACCACCGGGAGACTGCGGGAAGAGGTACGGCGTTACGCCGCCGCCCGCATAGTTGGCGGGCAGCAGCGTGCCCACCGGCTGACCGGTGAAGTTGTACCCGTCGACGTAGGTGTGCGCTGCGCCGATCGCGTCGAGGAACGCCGCGCCGCCTTGATCGTTGGTCGACGTGTAGGCCGGGTTGTTGATGAAGTTGATGTCCAACAACACCTGGACGTCGTCGCGGTTGCCGTCCTTGCGCGGGATGCCGAAGTGGAAGTTCGCGACGGTGTCGCGATCTTGCAGTCCGGTCACACCGCAGCATACGCCGCCGGGGGCGACGTTGTACGGGCCGAGCGCGTAAGCGGGCGTCTTTCCGCCGTTGGTGTAGTCTTGTCCGTTCGGGCCGAAGCAACCCGGGAAATGCGTCACGCCGTCGCAGGCGCCGAGCGGCGAACCCCAGTTTTGCTGCAGGCTCGCACCGTTGTACTGATCGTAGTACCGGAAGTCTTGGTTGTACGCGCCGGCGCCGAGGTAGTACGAGAACGTACGGGCCGGGTTCGCGCCGCCCGCTTCGAACGCGATCTTGTTGTAGAAGATCGGCGTGCCGATCGCGAGCGTCAGGTTCCGCGAGGCCGGCGCGGTGCCGGTGCGGATGACCTGGTTGATGTAACCCGAGATGCCTTCGGCTTCCGAGTTCGCCGGCGTCGCGCCGGTGTAGACTTGCAGCTCCTGCTGGCCGAGCGAAGACAACGGGCCCGAGGGGTAGTTGTCGAACGCGCGGTTGACGGGGATACCGTCCAGCTCGTAACCGATCTGGTCGTAGTCGCCGCCGCGGATGCTGATCGTCGCGCCGGCCCCGATGTAACCGGTTTGGTTCGGCGAGATGAACACGCCGGGAACCGTCGTGATCGCGGACCAGGCGGTGTTCAGGTTACCGCCGCCACCGACGGCGGAGGCCTTGTCCTGCGTCACGGCGTTGATCGAGTAGACGTCCGCCGTCGTACCCGGTTTCACCAGTGCGGCCGCCGCGCGCGAAGTCACCGCACCGATGACTTTGAGCTTCTGCGGCTGCGTCAGCGAGACGTTGATCGTCTGGTCCGCCTGCACCGTCACGCCACTGATCGATGCGGCTTCGCGCGCTGACGTCGCCGGGGTCGAGACCGTGTACGTGTCGGGGTTCAGCGAGATGAATGAGAAACGCCCGGTCGCGTCGGACGTCGCGGTCGCGGTCTGCGAGGGGCTCGCAGCCGTGACTTTCGCGCCGGAGACGGGCTGGTTCGACGCCGGATCGACGACGGTCCCTGTGATCGCACCGGTCGTGCCTGCCAGAACGCTTGTCGTTCCCTGGAGCACGAACGCGATGAGCAACAGAACCGCAACGATCCCTCGCCTCACCGAATGAGGTATTGCCACGGGCACCTATCCTTTCGAAGGGGTGTGTGGTGGTCGTTCAGTGTCCGCCGAGGCCGCTTGAGGAATCCGTGAGAATCCCTTTGCCCGGCCTTGACTCGGACCGGACACTCTTCTGACAGTCCCCGCTAGCTTCCCCTTGTGCCGGGCCGAGCCTCAGCGCCGGCGGCGCTCGACGACGACGATGCTGTGGCCGTCGTGGCGGTCGAGGAAGGCCAGTCCTTCGTCCATCCAGCCGTCGAGGCCGGCGCTCAGGTGGCGCTGGACCTCGCGCACCACGTGGCGGCGGTTGTCGAGCCAGTGCAGCTCACCGCGGCTCGTCGCCAGCCAGATCGCCTCTTCACATTCCTCGCATTGGTACCCGTACTGCATCCGGAATTGGCGCTGCGACGGTGCCGCGCTATGCGGGAACCGGCTTGAGGCGCTCCGCCAACAGCTTCGGGATGTCCGAGGGCCGGTCGGCGACCGGAACGCCGGCCGCGCCGAACGCCTTGACCTTCGACTCCGGCGTCCCGGTGTTACCGGAGATGATCGCGCCGGCGTGGCCGAGCCGCTTTCCCTTCGGCGCAGAGCGGCCGCCGATGAACGCGACCACCGGTTTGTCGGCGACGTGCGCTTTGACGAACTCCGCGGCGTCTTCTTCGTCCGAGCCGCCGATCTCGCCGGCGACGACGATCGCCAGCGTCTCGGGGTCGGTCGCGAACGCGCGCAGGCAGTCCACGAAGGTGGTCCCGATGATCGGGTCGCCGCCGATCCCCACGCAGGTGGACTGGCCGAAACCGGCGCGCGTGAGCCCGTCGACGATCTCGTACGTCAGCGTCCCCGAGCGCGAGATCATCCCGACGTTCCCTTCCTTGAAGACGTGCGCCGGCATGATCCCGAGCAGCGACGTGCCCGGCGAGATGAGCCCCGGGCAGTTGGGGCCGATGATCCGCATCCCGGGCGTCGTGTTGACGACGCGCAGCATGTCGTGCGCGGGGATCCCTTCGGTGATGCAGACCGCGAGCGTGATCCCCGCGTCGTGCGCCTCCCACAGCGCGTCGGCGCCGGCGAACGGCGGGACGAAGATGATCGAGTGCGTCGCGCCGGTCGCCTCGACGGCGTCCTTCACCGTGTCGAAGACCGGCTGACCGGTCTCGATCGTCGTGCCGCCCTTGCCGGGCGTCACGCCGCCGGCGATCTTCGTCCCGTACGCGAGCATCCGCTGCGTGTGAAACGCGCCCTCGCGCCCCGTGATCCCTTGCACGATCACTTTCGAGTTCTTGTCCAAGAAGATAGCCATGATTATTTCGTTCCGTTCGCGAGCGCGACGGCGCGCGCGGCGCCTTCGTCCATCGTCTCGACCGGCACGAAGCCGGCCTCGTCCAAGATGCGGCGGCCTTCTTCCGCGTTCGTCCCCGTCAGCCGCACGACGAGCGGAACCTCGCGCACGTCGCCGCCCTTGAGCGCTTCGACGATGCCTTTGGCGACTTGGTCGCCGCGCGTGATCCCGCCGAAGATGTTGATGAACATCGCCTTCACCTTGGGATCGCCGGTGACGAGGTCGTAGCTCTTCTTCACGAGCTCGGCTTGCGCGCCGCCGCCGATGTCGAGGAAGTTCGCCGCTTCGCCGCCGGCGTTGCGGATCGCGTCCATCGTCCCCATCCCAAGCCCGGCGCCGTTCGCGATCACGCCGATCGTCCCGCCGAGCCGCGCGTAGTTCGACATGCCGAGGCCGATCGCTACCGCCGCCGCTTGGTCTTCGTCGGCCGGCGAGCGCTGGTTCCACTCCGCGACGTCGGGATGCTTGTAGAGCGCGTTGTCGTCGAGCTCGACCTTCGCGTCGCTCGCGATCACGCGCCCGTCTTTCGTGAGCACGAGCGGGTTGATCTCGACCAAGTTGGCGCCGTAGTCCATGAACAGCGCGTAGAGCGCGCCGAGGATCGACGGAAACGCCTTGCGATAGCCGGCGGGAAGCTTCGCGCGAAAGGCGAGCAGCCGCCCCATGAACGGCGAGTAGCCGATCGCGGGATCGATCCAGTACTTCGAGATCGCGTCGGGATGCGTCTCGGCGACCTCCTCGACGTCCATCCCGCCCTGCGAGGTGACGATGACGACCGGCTTGCGCGCCGCGCGGTCGATCGTGATCGAGACGTAGGCCTCGCTCGCGATGTCGACCTTCTCCTCGACCAGCAGCGAGCGCACTTCCTCGCCGTCGGGATTCTGCACGGACTTGAGCACCTTGCCGATCAGCTCGCGCGCGAACGCCTCGCCCTGCTGCGCGTCGTCGGCGAACTTGATTCCGCCGGCCTTGCCGCGGCCGCCCATCATCACCTGGCTCTTGAGCACCCACGATCCGGGGTGCGCGGCGACGTACGACGACACTTCTTTCGGATCGGTGGCGTAGACGCCGTTCGGGGTCGGGATCCCGACGCGCCGGAACAGGTCCTTGCCCTGGTACTCCATCAGCTTCATGGCGCGCCCAGCGTTCCGCGCCGCGAAAGTCGAGCCCTGGACGACATTCGTCGCAGCGAGCGACAGGCCACACCGGGACGGCCTGCCGAAAAAGCTCACTGCATCGCTTTGGAGGTCTTCCTCATGCGCAGCCTGCTTGCTCTCGGCATCGTCATCGCGTTCGCCGTTCCGGCCGCTGCCGCGGCGGCCGACCACCCGATCAAGCCGCTTCGCACCCTCGTATACGAGGTGCAGTCGTCGGCACACACGACGCACGAAAAAAAGACCTCCGGCTTTAACGGCGCCTACGGCGGCGGTCCGGGCGGCGCCGCCGCGATGACGTCCGGAAGCGCAACGGCCGGCGTCGGTCTTGACGGGAACGACTCCGGGACGCTGACGATCGACGTCATCGCCGCGACGCCGGACGGGGGTTTGGTCGTGGACACCGCGTACGCCGGCCAGCTCAGCAGCCAGCCGAAGATTCGCGTCGCGCTGTATCCGGACGGCCGCCTCAGCGCCGACCCCTCAAAACCGCTCGGGCCGGAAGCGCTGCACATCCTGCCGCTGCTCGCGCGCGGCTTCGTCGCGAACCGCGACGTCTCGCCGGGCTCGAGCTGGACGATGAGCGCGCCGCCGCCCGCCAAAGGTTCGACCACGTACCGCGTCAGCGCGCTCGACGGCGACAGGGCGACGATCGCGCTCGAAGGCTCGATCTCGCTCCCCGGCGTCAACGGCTTCGACGAGACCGACCGCGGCACGACGACGTACGCGACGGACCTGATCTCACCCGTCTCCTACGACGTCAGCGAGCGCATCCACCGCCAGCTCGGCGTCGACGAGTCGCTGACCACCGACACGCACATGACGGTGACGCTCGTCAGCGACACCTTCGCGAAGAAATAGCAGCCGAGCCGCCGGGTGTGCGATGCGCGCGCCGTCGTCTTGTTCGACGGCGTCTGCAACCTGTGCAACGGCGCCGTCCGGTTCATCGCGGCGAACGATCCCGCCGGGCGCTTCGCGTTTCTCTCGCTGCAGTCGCCGCGCGCGCGGGCGCTGCTCGGCGAGCGTCCTTCGACCGGCTGGGGAGAAGCCGATCCCGCCGAGCCGGACTCCGTCGTGCTGCTGCAGGACGGCGTGCTGTACGAGCGCAGCGACGCGATTCTGCACGTCGCGCTCGGGCTACGCGCGCCGTGGCCGCTGGCGTTCGCCGCGATCCTCGTCCCGCGCGCGTGGCGTGACGCGGCCTACCGCTGGATCGCGCGCAACCGCTACCGCTGGTTCGGCCGCACCGAGGCGTGCCAAATTCCCGCGCCGGAGCTGCGCGCGCGCTTTCTCGACGAGGCGCCGGACGAGCAGCCTTAGGTGAGCCGGCCCAGCAGCCCGCGCGCGATGACCAGCTGCTGGATCTCCGACGTCCCCTCGTAGATCTCGGTGATCTTCGCGTCGCGGTAGTAGCGTTCGACGGGGAACTCGGTTGTGTAGCCGTACCCGCCGTGAATTTGCACGGCTTCCGCCGCGTGCTCGCGCGCTTTGGTCGAAGCGAACAGCTTCGCCTTCGAGGCTTCGGTGACGAACGGCCGCCCCGCGTCGGCGAGCGCCGCCGCACGGTAGACGAGCAGCCGCGCCGCGTCCAGATCGGTCGCCATCCGCGCCAGCTTGAACGAGATCCCTTCGAACGCGCCGATCGGCTTGCCGAACGCGGTCCGGTCCTTCGCGAACGCGAGCGACGCGTCGAGACACGCCGCCAGAATGCCGGTCGCCTGCGCGGCGATTCCGATCCGTCCGGAGGTCAGCGTCATCAGCGCCTGGGTGAACCCCGCGCCTTCGGCGCCGAGCAGCGCCGCCGCCGGGGCGCGCACGTCGTCGAAGGCGAGGTCGACCGTGTTCGAGGTGTGGATGCCGAGCTTGTCGGTCGTCTTCTCGACCACGACGCCGGGCAGCGCGGTGTCGACGAGGAACGCGCTGATGCCCTTCGCGCCGGGGCCGCCGGTGCGGAACATCGCCATCACGACCCCAGCGTGCGCGCCGTTGGTGCACCACTGCTTGCGGCCGTTGAGCACCCAGCCCGCGCCGTCGCGCCGCGCGGTCGAGCGAATCGCCGCTGCGTCGGAGCCCGCGTCGGACTCGGTCAACCCGAACCCCGCGATGACGTCTTTCGTCGCGAGCGTCTCGAGCCAGGCGTCGCGCTGTTCGGCTGAGCCCAGCATCGCGATGGCGCCGCAGATCATCGAGTGCACCGAGACGGTCACCGCGGTTCCGGCGTCGACTTTCGCCAGCTCTTCGATCGCGAGCACGTACGAGACGTAGTCCGCGCCGACGCCGCCGTACTGCTCGGGAACGAGCATCCCCATCAATCCCGCCTCGGTGAGCTTGCCGTACAGCGCGCGCGGGAAGACGTGGTGCTTGTCCCACGCGGCGATGTGCGGCGCGATCTCGCGCTGCGCGATCTCGGCGGCGACGTCGCCGATCGCGCGCTGGTCGTCGGTCGGCTCGAACGCCGGCGCGGTGCGCTCTTCGATCACGTCGTCTGTGCGGGGACCGCGCGCGCCGCTCCGTTGGACGTGGTCGCGTAGTCGTAGAACCCGCGCCCCGACTTCTTCCCCAGCCAGCCCGCGGCGACGTACTGCTTGAGCAACGGACACGGCCGGTACTTCGAGTCGCCGAACCCCTCGTGCAGCACGTTCATGATCGCCAGACACGTGTCGAGCCCGATGAAGTCGGCCAGCGTCAGCGGTCCCATCGGATGGTTCATCCCGAGCTTCATCACCGTGTCGATCGCCTCGGCTGACGCGACGCCTTCGTAGAGCGCGTAGATCGCCTCGTTGATCATCGGCAGCAGCACGCGATTGGAGATGAAGCCGGGGAAGTCGCGGACTTCGACCGGCGTCTTGCCGAGCGCGAGCGCGAGGTCGCGCACGAGCGCGAAGGTCGCCTCGGAGGTCGCGATCCCGCGAATCACCTCGACGAGCTTCATCACCGGCACGGGGTTCATGAAATGCATCCCGACGACGTTCTGCGGCTTCGAGGTCACGGCGCCGAGGACGGTGATCGAGATCGACGAGGTGTTGGAGGCCAGCACCGCTTCCGGGGGCGTGTTCTCGTCCAAGAACCGGAACAGGTCGAGCTTCAGGTCGAGCCGTTCGCTGGCCGCCTCGATCGCGAGCTGCACGTCGAGGTCGCGCAGGTGCGGGCGAGCATCGATGTGCGAAAGGATCTCGCCGCGCAGCTCGGCACCGATCTTGCCCTTCTCGACGTCGCGCTCGAGGCGCTTGGCGATCGCGTCGATCCCTTTGCGGATCCGCGCCTCGTCGACGTCGTTGAGCAACACCTCGTGGCCCTTCGCGGCGAGCACCTGCGCGATGCCGCCGCCCATTTGCCCCGCTCCGACAACCAGTACACGCACGAGAACTCTCCTGTCTTCTCGCTACGCTACCCTCACCAGCACCGCGTCACCCTGCCCGCCGCCGCTGCAGATCGCCGCGATGCCGAGCCCGCCGCCGCGCCGCCGTAACTGCTGCACGACCGCGCCGACGATGCGCGCGCCCGACGCGCCGATCGGATGGCCGAGCGCGACCGCGCCGCCGCGCACGTTGATGACGTTCGGGTCGAGCCCGAGCCGCGTCGCCGCGGTCAGCGCGACCGCCGCGAACGCTTCGTTGATCTCCCAGACGTGCACGTCGCCGGCCTTGAGTCCTTGCTGGTCGAGCAGCTTCTGCGCCGCCATCGCCGGGACGAGCGCGAGGTACGGCGGGTCCCACGCGACCGCGGCGTGATCGACGATCTCCGCCAGCGGCTCGGCGCCGGCCGAGCGCGCATACTCCGCACTCGAGAGAACCAGTGCCGCGGCGCCGTCGTTCACGCCCGGCGCGTTGCCGGCGGTGACCGTTCCGCCCGCGTCGATCGGCTTGAGCTTCGCCATCGCCTCGAGCGATGCGTCGCCGCGCACCGGCTCGTCGCGGTCGACCAGCGTGTGCGGAACGTCGCCGGTGACGTACGGCGAGTACTGCGCGGGATCGGCGACCATGTTCTGCGGCGGCACGTGATCCCACACCGAGCCGTTGGAGCCCGGGGCGCCGGCCAGCGCCGGAACGCGTGCGCGCGCCGGCTCGGGCAGCGCGTCGACGACGATCTTTCCCTTCGCTTTGGTCGCGACGCGGATCGGCGCGATCTCGTCGGCGAGGTGACCGGCTTCGTGCGCTTCGTGCGCGCGGCGATGGCTGTTGTACGCGAACTCGTCCTGCACCGCGCGCGTCACGCCGAGCTCGGCGGCGACGCGCGCGCCCTGCGCGGCCATCGCTTCGTCGAAGTAGTAGTCCCACAGCCCGTCCTGGATCATCGCGTCGACGAGCACGCCGTTGCCGTAGCGGTAACCGTTCCGCGCGCCGGGCAGCAGGTACGGCGCGTTCGACATCGACTCCATCCCGCCGGCGACGACGACGCGGTTGTCGCCTTCCCCGACGTAGCGCGCGGCATACGTCACGGCGAGCATCCCCGAGGCGCAGACCTTGTTGATCGTCTCGGCGGTGGTCGTCTTCGCGAGCCCCGCTTTGAACGCGGCTTGGCGCGCCGGCGCCTGACCCGCGCCGGCCTGGATCACCTGGCCCATGATGACGTGCTCGACGTCGGCGGGATCGATCCCGGCGCGGACGATCGCGTTGCGGATCGCGTCGGCGCCCAGGGTGGTCGCCGGAAGCGAGGAGAGGGCGCCGCCGAGGCGCCCGAAGGGCGTCCGCGCGGTGGACAGGACGACGGTACCGGAGTTCATAGCCCTAGGAACTTCGCGGGGCCGGCGGGGGATTCCCGATCCTCAGCCGCTCGCCGAACCGACCTGCGTGCACACGATGGTGGTGTCGGGGTCGCAGCTCTCGCACTCGAACTGGACCGTGACGTGGCTGATTGCGAAGTCGTCCCGCATCGCGGCGTCGATCGAGCGCAGGATCGCGCTCGCCTCGCTGAGCTTGCGGTCGTCGAGGACGACGTGCGCCGAGAGCGCGTGGTTGCGGGCGCCGATCGTCCAGACGTGCAGGTCGTGGACTCCGACGACGCCGCCGACCAACCCGATCCGCGCCCGCACTGCCGGAACCGCGGCGTGGTCGGGGGCGCTTTCCAGCAGGACCGACGCCGCGTTGCGCACGACCGCGGCGACCCCGGCCAGGATGATCGCGGCGACGAACAGCGCGAGCGCCGGGTCCAGCCAGCCCGCGCCGGTCAGCCCGATCACGATCCCCCCGGCGATCACCGCGACCGCGCCGAGCGCGTCGCCGCCGATGTGGAGCATCGCGGCGCGCACGTTCAAGTCCTCACGGTGGTGATCGCGGGAGAGCGACCAGCCGACCACGACGTTCACCGCCAGCCCGATCGCCGCGACTGCGACCATGATCCCGCCGGCCGGAAGCTGCGGGTGGAGCAGCCGCTTGACCGCCTCGACCACGATCACCACGGTGATCCCGAGCAGCAGCCCGCCGTTGGCAAGCGCGGCCAGGATCTCGTAGCGCGCGAAGCCATAGGTCTGGCGCTGCGTCGCCGGCTTCTTCGCCGCGACGGCGGCGGCGAGCGCGATCGCCAGCGCGACCACGTCCATCGTGACGTGCGCGGCGTCCGAGATCAGCGCCAGCGAGCCGGCGCGCACGCCGCCGGCGAGCTCGAGGACGGCGATGCCGGCGGTCGCGGCGAGCGCGAGCTTCAGCTTCGCCGTCGAGCCGCCGGCGGGCGCGCTCATGCGCGCAGCGCTTTGAGCGCCAGCACCGCGAGCACCGCGCCGAACGTCACCCACGTTCGGGACTCCGCCTTGCCGATCACGTCCGGATCGTAGGACCCGTGGCCGGGCTCCGACGGTTCCAGCGCGGGAACGACCCGCGGGACCCGCGCGACGTAGTCGTCGAACTGCGCGCCGAACGTCGCGCGCAAGTACGCCTCCTCGTGCGGAACGATCACCGCGTAGACGCCGAGCATCGCCGCCAGCGATCCGGCGACGAGGACGAACCGCGCGGGCAACGTGTTCTTGCCGGTGAACGCGAGCGCGAACCCGGCCGCGGTGACGAAGTTGCCGACGTAGAGCGGGTTGCGCACGTGCGCGTACGGCCCCGCGGTGACGAGCGCGGGCGCGGTGACTTCGTCACCGCGCGTCGTCACGCCGCTGTAGCCGACCGCCCACATCCGCAGCATCTCGCCGGCGAACGCGAGCGGCAAGCCGGTCGCGACCGAGAACGCGCTGGGCTTGCCGAGTGCCGCGAGCGCGAGCGCCGGCAGCGCGAGCAGCGCGCCGCGCTTGGCAAACACGAACGAGCTGAAGGTCACAAGGTCACCTGCACGCGCGCCCGCGCGTCGTCGTAGACCGCGCGCAGCGCGGCCGTCAGTGGAATGCGCGGCGTCCAGCCGGTCGCCGCGTGGAGCTTCGAGGCGTCGCCGACGCTGATCGGAACGTCGACCGCGCGCATGCGCGCCGTATCTTCGCGGACCTCCACCGCGACGTGCGCGATCTCGATCAGCCGGCGCAAGATCTCGCGCATCGACGTCGCCGTGCCGCTGCAGACGTTGTAGATCTCGCCGGCGTCGCCGCGCCCTTCGAGGAGCAGCGCATATGCCTCGCACACGTCGCGCACGTCGAGGATGTCGCGGGCGCTCTCGAGGTTTCCGACCCGCACGACCGCATCTCCACCGGCCGCGACCGCAGCGATCTGCGCAGCGAACGCCGCAACCGCGAACCGCGAATCCTGTCCCGGACCGACGTGGTTGAACGGCCGCGCGACCACCGCGTCGACGCCGTACGAGCGCGCGTAGGCGATCGTCAGCGATTCCGCCGCGATCTTGCTGGCGGCGTACGGGCTCTTCGGCCGCGGCAACACCGTCTCGCGCAGCGGGTACGCTTCCCGCGGCTGGGCGCCGTAGACGTCCGCGCTGCTGACGACGAGCACGCGCGGCGAGCCGTTTTCCCCGGCGTACGCGCGCAGCGCTTCGAGCAGGTTCAGCGTGCCGCCGGCGTTGACGCCGAAGCTGAGCGCCGGCTCGTCGTACGAGGCCGGGACGAACGCCTGCGCGGCGAGATGCGCGACCGCGTCGGGGCGCGCGACCTCAACGGCACCACGCACGGCGAGCGAGTCGCAGACGTCTACCAGCAGCGTCTCCTCGCCGCCGGAATGATCGGCGCCGATCACCTCGTGCCCCCGTGCGCGCAGCGTCTCGGTCAAATGCCTGCCGACGAAGCCGCTGGCACCGGTGACGAGGACGCGCAGCGCGCGTTCACTCGACAAGGACGATCACACGCGGACGAGCGAGCTGAGACGTTCGAGATCGGCGCGCACCATGCGCTCGACGAGCGCTTCGAAGCTCACCTCGGGCTCCCAGCCCAGAACGCGCTTCGCCTTCGACGCATCTCCGACCAGCAGATCGACCTCCGCCGGCCGGTAGAAGCGGGGATCGACGACGACGTAGCGCCGCCAGTCGAGCCCGACCGCTTCGAACGCGAGCCGCGCGAACTCGCGCACGTAGTGCGTCCGCCCGGTCGCGATCACGTAGTCCTCCGGCGTGTCTTGCTGCAGCATCAGCCACATCGCGCGCACGTAGTCGCCGGCGAAACCCCAATCGCGCTGCGCCTCGACGTTCCCGAGCTGCAGATTCTGCTGCAAGCCGAGCTTGATCCGCGCCGCGCCGTCCGAGATCTTGCGCGTGACGAACTCCTTGCCGCGCCGCTCGGACTCGTGGTTGAACAAGATGCCGCTGACCGCGAAGAGATCGTACGACTCACGGTAGTTCACGGTGATCCAGTGGCCGTACACTTTTGCGACACCGTACGGCGAGCGCGGGTAGAACGGCGTCTCCTCGTTCTGCGGCACGTTCTTGACCTTGCCGAACATCTCCGAGCTCGATGCTTGGTAGACGCGGATGCCGCGGTCCACCGAGCGCACCGCCTCCAGGACCCGGGTTACGCCGAGCGCGGTGAACTGGCCGGTCAAGACCGGCTGCGTCCACGAGGCCGGGACGAACGACTGCGCGGCGAGGTTGTAGATCTCGTTCGGCCGGACGGCCGCGACGACCGAGCTGATCGAGCTCTGGTCGAGCAGGTCGCCCGACACGAGCTCCAAGTCGTCGACGATGTGCTGGATCCGTTCGTGGACATCGGTCGAGGAGCGGCGCGTCATCCCGACGACGCGATAGCCCTGGGAGAGCAGGAACTCCGCCAGGAACGAGCCGTCTTGGCCGGTTATCCCGGTGATCAACGCGGTTTTTTGTGGCACGGGGACCCTTTCAGTTCAGGATCTGAACGTTCTTGCCGCTCTCGTCGAACACGAAGCGCGTCTCGAACAGCTCGTCGCGCTCGGGCCCGACCACCTTCGACTGGATCACCAGGCGGTGCACCAGCCGGTCGTTGTGGCGAACGATCCCGGAGTAGAAGTACTGCACCAGCGGGGTGACGCGCTCGTCGAGCGGCGCCAGCCGGCGGCGCTCGACCAGCATCTGCAAGAGCCGCGTCTGCAGCTCCTTGGGAAGCAGCCGCGCCGTGTCGTCGGGCGTCATCCGAACCGCCGCGAGCTCATCCTGCGCCTTGTTCGCCTCCGTCACGGGCCGGTCGGTCGTGTAGCGGATGATCGCGTCCCAGTCGTCGGCCGGGATCCCGGTGAAGCGCATCCCGTAGCGCCACACCTTGCGGCCTTGGTGCTGGACGTTGTCGTGCCAGACGACCTTCGCGCGCATCCGCAGATTGCGCTCGTCGAGCACGACGCGCACCTCGAACTCGTCGCGCTTGATCGGCTCCTGGGTGAGAATGCACAACCCGCCGCCCCCGATGTCGAGCCCGATCGCCGCGTGCGTCGTCTTCCCGTCGAGGCTGTAGGCCGCCCGGTACGGTTTGCGCTTGCGAGGAAACTTGCGGCGGTTCTGTTCCTTCCCGGTGAACCAGGCCAACAGCTCGGGGAGCATAGTAGTACCTTGAGGCTACCAGGCCGCCCGCGCGATCGCCTCCCACTGCTCCGGGCCGGTCCCGCTCCAGTCGTAGAAGGTCACCCCGATCGCACCGGCGCGGCGGGCGGCCTCGACCGCCGCCGTGAGCTCCTCGCCGGGCGGCGCGCCGCGCTTGCTCAGCACGCCGGTCTGCGCGCCGACGTCGACGGGAACCTCGCGCGCCGCGAGCCGGCGCACCAGCGCGACCGACCCGCCGACCGCGGCGCGCGCTTTGTCCGGCGAGTCCCACGGTCCCATCATCCGCCAGTACGTCATCGGCTGCAGCACGTCGGCGTCGCGCGCGATCGCGGCGTACGGAAACTTCGCCGC
This sequence comes from Candidatus Eremiobacterota bacterium, assembly GCA_019235885.1. GTDB lineage: Bacteria > Vulcanimicrobiota > Vulcanimicrobiia > Vulcanimicrobiales > Vulcanimicrobiaceae > Vulcanimicrobium. Next base: position 30,234 of record JAFAKB010000096.1, read on the forward strand.
ATCCAGGTGTTCGAGAAATGGATCCTCGACCGTCGCCACCAGCAGCACGCGCGGGCCGACGGCGCGCCGCAGCGCGCCGAGATACGCCGATAGCGCGGCGAACCCGGCCGGACCGTCACCGAGGTACTCGTCGCCGCGCTCGAGGTCGACCGCGAGCCCGCTCAGCGCGGTGCCGGACGGCGTGCGGTACGCGGCGACCGCCGCGTCGCGCGCGAGGTCGTCGAACGCCGGCGCGCGCGGCACCGTCCAACCGATCACCGCGACGCGGTGCGCGGCGAGCTCGTCGATCAGCCGGTCGATCGTCGCTTTCGCGGCCGGCGTCACCTCGTCGAAGGCGCCGTACGCGAGCCGGAGCTCGACCGAGCGCAATCCGGCGCGCGTCGCGGTCGCGACGATCTGGTCGACGTCGAGCTTCGCGTACGACGCGTCGTCGAGCGGATCACCCGAGAACGCAAGCCACGCCGATTTGCCGCGCATCGCATCGACCGTGCTGACCGGCAGCTCCGGCGGCACGTCGGCATGGACGTCCGCTTCACCGGCGGCGCTGCTCGAGGCCGCGTCGCTTGCGGCCGGCGAACGGACGACGGCATACCGCGCGACGCGGCCCGGTTGCACGGCGGCATCGTCCCATGACGATGCGGGCGCGCGAAGCGTCGCCGCGAGCGTGCGCCGCCCGCGCTCGCCGACGCGGTAGACGCGCACGGCGCCGGCGCGCGTTTGCGGAAACCAGCCGACGCGCACGAGGTGCGGGCCGACCGCATCGGCGACCGTGCGCGGCGCGCGCCACGCGCGCGTGTCGAACGACGCGCGCTGCTCGCCGAGTCCCTGCGGGCGGTTCGCGACGACGCGCACGTTCACCGGGCCCTCGTCGCGCACCGAGATGATCGCGGCCGGGCCGCCGAAGCGCAGCCGCGTCTGCCACTGCGCCGTGCCGCGCGAGGTGAAGTAGTCGAAGTCGGCGCCGCGCCGCAGCCGCACGACGTTGCCTTGCGCGTCGTGCAGGACGACGCGCACGAGCGCGCGCGCCTCGCCGTCCGGCGAAACACCGAGCGGGCGAACGTCGAGCGCGAACGACGTCGCCGGCGCCGACTCCCACAGCACCGTCGGCTGCGGCGCCGGCGCGCTCGACGGCAGCGGCGTCGGCCACGCGAACGGCGAGGGGCTCTGCGCGGTCGACGCGAGCACGACGATGATGACGAACGCGAGCGGAGCGAAGCGATGCATGCAACGAAAAGGACGCCGCCCGATGGGCGGCGTCCTGCCTTCGCGTTCCGCCGGAGCGCTCAGAACTTGGTCTGGAAGTAGAGCTGGACTTGCCGGGGTCCTTGATCCGGCGAATAGTAGTAGAGGGTGTTGGGCACGCTGTGCGGGCCGTACGCGTTGAGGTCGGGGTTCGGCTTGTGAGCCGCGTAGTTGCCGTTGGTCGCCGCGAACACGTCGCCCTGGTTGTTCTGCAAGAGGTTGCGCACGTTGAACCCGGCGGTCACCACGCGCTTCCCGTGCTTCACGATGTCGTAGCCGATGTCGAGCGCCGTCCAGTACATCGCGCGCGAGAAGTGCACCGCGGTGTCGGTGGAGACGCAGGTGCTCTTGCCGTTGACGAGCTCCATGTCGATGCACGTCGAGCCGGTGACGTTGTACGGCGCCCCGACCTGGTAGATCACGAACGGATCGGCGTGGAATCGGCCTTGCCGGTAGTCGCCGGTCCAGGCGATGCTCCACGGCGGCTGCGAGGAGTTCCGGAACAGCGTCCCGGTCGCGAGGAACGCGGCGAGGTAGGAACCGCTCGAGGTGATGCTGCCGTACGGCGTTCCGCCGGCGAGCGTTCCGGACGTCACCGAACCCCAGTAGTTGACGTACGTTCCGTCGAAGTACCACGAGAGCCCGTCACGCCCGTTGGGCAGCACGTGGTTCCAGGCGAACTCGAAGCCGGTCGCTTTGTTCTCGATTCCGGTCCGGAAGAACGACGGCCCTTTGGTCGTGATCGTGTTGTTCGGATTGACAACGTACTGTCGGACGCTCTCGAGCTTGTTCGTGGAGTGCCGGTAGAACGGCGAGACACGGTACGAGTCGATGCCGTTCGGGAGGGACTTCTCGAACGAGAGGTCGGCGTTGTAGTTGCGCTCCGGCACGACGCCGGCGCCGGGATAGTAGACGGAGACGATCCGCGCGTCCTGCGCCTGGACTCCGTCCGGTGAGTTGTTGAAGACGTACGCCGCCGGGACGAACGACGACGTCACGCCGTACGAGCCGCGGATCGCCGAGCTGGAGTTCGGAGACCACGAGAACGCGAAGCGCGGTTCCCACGCCTTCGTACTGTACGGGCCGTACGCGTAGCTCTTGGTGATCGTCCCGTTCGCGTTGTGGACGTCGGGGCGGTTCGGGATCACGTACGTCTCGGAGTCGAAGCGCAGCGACGGCTCGACGACGAGCTTCCCGAAGGTCTGCTTCGTCCCCGCGTAGACCGACGGAAGGATCAGCGGGTAGTCGACCGCGAGGAACAGCTGCGGCCAGGTGCCGTCGAGGTTCCACGGTGTTCCGAGCTGGAAGCCGTCGTCGCAGCCGCAGAAGTCGTAATAGTGCTCGGCGTCGTTGTCGCGCTCGTAGACGAGCCCGCCGTAGACCGTCGAACGAGCGCTGGGGGTCCAATTCAGGTCGAGCTGACCGATGTACATCTGCGAGCGGCGGTCGGAGTACTCGTCCTGGGTTCCGCTGCTCTTGCTCCAGTCGAACGGCGTCCCGGCCTTGATCGCCCCGCTCACGTTGGCGGTGTCGACGGGCTGGTAGAAGATGTACTGGTTGAAGTTCTCGGCGAAGCGCAGCTGGGCGAACAGCTTGTCGGTGAAGACGTGGTTCCACTGAATCTTGCCGAGGTTCGACCAGTGGTACCACACGTTCGCGTTCTGCTGCGTGACCGGCGTGTACTGCATCCCGTTGTGGCCGCTCGCGGTGACGCAGGGGATTCCCGAGTCGCTGACGCCCGGGTTCGTCACGACGAGCGTTCCCGGCTGGACGACCGTTCCGTTGCAAAGCTTCACGCCCATCGCGTTCGGCGAAAGCGCCTGATCCCAGGGGAGCTTCAGATTACCGCTCTGCAGCAGCAGCTGCACGTCGTCCTTGCCGCTCGGCCGCCAGTGGAAGTTGCCGACGAAGTCGCGCGAGTAGATCGTCGAGGGGAAGCTGTCGCTGAGCCCGTTCGAGATGGCGTTGATGAACGGCTGGTACTGCGTGAACTGGACGGGGTCCGAGTTGCTGTAGTCCAAGCTGCCGTACCACGACCACTTGTTGTCGGGCGTCGCGCTGCCGTACTCCGCCACGATGTCGTGCTCGGAGTTCGGCTGCTGCATGGTGTACGTCAGCGAGCCGGACGCCGGATACGTGCCGCGCTTGACGACCGTGTTGATGATGCCGGCTCCCGCGTTTCCGTACTGGGCGCTGTAGCCGCCGGTGTAGACTTCGACGTTCTGCGTCCCGACGATCGAGAGGTTCGTGGTGAACAGGCCCGTCAACCGGTCGTTGATGGGGATGCCGTCGAACTCCCACGCGACGTCGCCGACGTCGCTGCCGCGGATGCGCGGCCGCCCGGCGACGCCGGTCGAGGTCACGCCCGCTGACGTCTGGATGACGTCGTAGAGCGTCCGGTGGCCGCCGATCCCGGCCGCCGCGGTGAGCTGCTGCGGCGAGACGTTGTAGACGTCGGCGGTCTGGCTCGGCTGGACCAGGTTGCTGCCGCTGCGAGCCGACGTTCTGCCGATCTGCTGCAGCGCTCGCGTGAGCACCTGATCCAGCTTGACGTTCTGGTCCTGCACGACGGTGACGCCGTTGACCACGACTTGGTTGTAGCCTTTGACGGCGACCGAGACCGTGTACGTGTCGGGCGCGAGGTTGTAGATGTTGTAGAAGCCGTTGGCGTCGGTGGTCGCGGTCCCGCGGCCCGACGGCGAGGCGGCCACCACCGCGGCGCCGGCGACCGGCTTGTTCGTGGTGGCGTCGGTGATCGTTCCGGAGATGCTCCCCGTCGTCGCGGCCGAGACCGGGCCGAACGACGCGATCAGCGCGAACAGCGCCAAGAGCGCCGTCGCGATGAGCCGGGTCCGCACGAGATGCTGCATGAATCCTCCCGTCGCCTATTCGCCTGCTCCCGAGCACCGGCGCGCCGCGCGACGAAGACCGAAGACAAAAGAAAAGCGACCGGCGTCATCTGACGCGCGTCCGCAGGCTTCCAAGGTACGCTTGACGTTCGGAAGAGTCCTCGTACGGTGCGGCCGAGCCTCCCGCTCAGCCCATCCACTTGCTCAGACCGCGCGGGGCGTCCGACTCCACGTAGTTCGCGCGGCCGATGCTCAGCGCCAGATACTGTCCCGCCACCAGCCAGGCCAGCGTGTTGAACGCCTCGCCGGTCGCCGGCCCCAGCACCGCGACGTCGCCGCTGCGCGCGCCGATGACGTAGCGCGCCGCTTCAGCTTCGGCGGCTTCGGCCAGCGGGCGGTGGACGATGTCGCGCGAGGCTTCGTCGACGATCCCGATGATCGCGCTCGAGGCGTCGAGCATCGCCGAGCTGCCGTGGCGGAACTCGCCGGCCGGAAAGCCCTCGGCGTGGACATAGCTCGCTTCTTTGATCTTCAGCGCGATCTCGTAGGCGACCGGGACGCCGTAGCCGGCCGCGACGAGCGCGACGTTGCGGCGCCGCGCGATCCGCTGCGCGGCCGCGACGACGTCCGCGACGCCGTCGCCGTCGAGCCAGCCGCGCACGTCTTCGGCGGTCTCGGTCAGCGTCTCGGCGGTCCGGTTCTTCTTGCCGCCGGTGAGCGCGGCGGCCCACAGCAGGATCGCCGCCATCGACGTGACGCTCTTGCTCGCCGGCACCGCGATCTCCGGACCGGCCAGACAGTCGATCAGGATCTCGGCGCGCTGCGCGAGCGGCGAGGAAGCGTCGTTGGTCAGCGCGACGAGCCGCGAAGGCGCCAGCCGGTCGAGCGCGTCGAGCAGATCGGTGGAACGTCCGCTCTGCGAGAGCGCGACGACGCAGGCGTCGCGGTAGGCGGCGTTGTCGAAGCGCGCTTCGGTGGCGGCGAGCGCGGCAGCGCGGATCGCGCGCCGGCGAAACGCGAGCGCGCCGAGCATTCCGACGAAGAGCGAGCTCCCGCTGCCCAAGAACAGCACGTCGCGGCCGGCGATGGAGGCGGCGAAACGGCGCGCGCCGTCCGAGGCCGCAATGCGGCGCCACACGTCGGGCTGCTCGCGGATCTCCGCCTCGAAGTGCGCGCCGAGCACGGAGCTCTAGTCTTCGACGAAGCGCGAGAGGATGCGGCCGCGCAGCTCGCGCAGGGCCGCCGCTTCACCGACCCAGTCGTCGACCTGAAAGGCGAAGATCACCGCACCGTGCTTCACGTTCGCCGCGTACCCGGCCAGCGTGCTGACGTGCGAGATCGAGCCGGTTTTGGCGAAGACGTGCTTTTCCGCCGCCGTGCCCGTGTACGACGACTTCAGCGTCCCGCGCACGCCGGCCAGCGGCAGATCATCGAGCACGAGATCGCGGTTCGGCGAGTCCCAGTCGTGCTTGAGGATCGCGACCAGCGCGCGCGGCGAGATGCGGTCGTAGGCGGAGAGCCCGCTGCCGTCGTCGATCGCCAGCGCGCTCGGATCGACGCCGAGCGACTGCAGCCAGCTCTTCTCGAGCGCGATCCCGTGCGCCGTCGTGCCCGGCGTTCCGTACGGCGCGTTCGTGCCGAGCTCGCGCAGCAGCAGCTCGGCGACGAGGTTGTCGCTCGGCAGCCAGAGGTCGGCCAGGACGTCGCTCAGCGGCTCGGAGTCGTGCATCCACAGCGTCGTGGTGGGCGACGGCAGCGCGCTCGGCGGCACCTCGGCGAGGCGGTGCTCGAACGGCCACGCGGCGGGAACGGCGCTCGGCTCGGAGACCTCGACGCCGTGCCGTTTGAGTGCGGCGACGAACGCGTCGTGCGCGTAGACCGCCGGGCTGGGAACGGCGGCTTCGACCGTGTCCGGCTTGGCGCCGGCCGGAATCGTTCCGGTCATGCGGATGCAGCCGCTGCGGTCGCGCTGCAGGTCGATCGTGTCCTTCGCGCCGGACGCGCCGGTCTGCACCTCGGAGGCGACGACCGTGACGGCGGCGGTCGGTTCGCGGCAGCCGGCGGCGTGCGTGAGGACCGTTCCGACCGGCGCCGCCGTGACCGTAGCGGCGTCGCCCGCGGCGCCGCCGGGCGCTACGGTGAGGTGCACGACGTTCTCCTCGAGCGTCAGCGCGCTCACCACCGGCGCGTAGTAGTACGGAAAGTCGTCCCAGTTCCAGCCCGGCAGATAGCCCGGCGTCTCGTAGCGCGTGTCGTCGATGAGCAGCGAGCCGGTGCGCGCGATCCCGGCCTTCGCGACGGCGCTCGCGGCCGCGTCGAGGTCGGCCGCGTTCAAGAACGGATCGCCGCCGCCGCGCAGCACCAGCGCGCCTTGCAGCGCGCCGTTCGCAACCGGACCGCCGGCCAGCACCTCGGTGTGAAAGCGAAACGCCGGGCCGAGCCGCTCGAGCGCCGCGCTGCCGACGAGCAGCTTGAACGTCGAGGCGGGTTGAAAGTCGTCGTCGGCGTTGCGCTGGTAGAGCACGCGGCCGTCGCGCGCGTCGATCGCGTAGACGCCGACGTGCGCGCCGCGCACCGCGGCGCTCCCGGCCAGCGCGACGTCGGCGTTCGCGGCGAGCGAGGCGATCTCGGCGTCGGTCCACGGCGCGCCGGTCGCGGCCGGCTTCGGAACGCCGGCGCCGAGGCTGCGGTCGACGGCGAGCGCCGGCGCCGCGGCCCGCGCAAACAGCAACGCGAACGAGACGGAGACCGCGGCGGCCGCGCCGCGGCGCAGACGCGGGCGCGTCACGCCGGAACGCGCTCGGCGAGCCGCCGCGCGATGAACGTCGCGACGTCGCTCGGCAGGGTTCCGCGGCCGAAGCCGGCGTCGTAGCCGAGCTCGGCGGCCAGCACGTTCGTCATCCGTGGTCCCCCCGCGATCAGCAGCGTTCGCTCGCGCAAGTTCTCCGCTTCGAGCAACTCGGCGAGCGCGGTGAAGTTCGCCACGTCGCTCCCCTTCTGCGTGACGACTTGCGAGGCGAGGATCGCGTCGGCGCCGTGCTCCCCGGCGAAGCGCACGACGTCCTCGACCGCGATCTGGCTGCCGAGGTTGTGGACCTCGAAGCCGCGATAGCGCTCGAGGCCGTAGTCGCCCTTGTAGCCCTTCATGTTCAAGATCGCGTCGATCCCTACGGTGTGCGCGTCGGTCCCGATGCACGCGCCGACGATCTTCACCTTGCGGCCGACGCGCTCGGCGATCAGCGCGTCGACTTGCTCCATCGTCAGCGATTCGCGGGTCGCCGACGGCGCCTGGATCGCCGAGACGTCGATCGCGACCGGCGTGCGCGCGTAGACGACGAAAAACGAGAACCCGCTCGCGATCGCGCGCCCGTCGACGACCGCGACGTCGGTGAAGCCCATCTTCCCGACGAGCCGGCGCGCCGCTTCGTCGGCCGCTTCGCTCCACTCGAGCGGGAGCGTGAACGAGAGCTGAACCGCGCCGTCGCCCAGCGTGTCGCCGTACGGCTTCACCGTGCTCACGCGAGCGCCGTCGCGCCGGCGAGGGCCTCGGCGAACGGGTTCCAGTACGCCGGGTCCTTGGCGAAGACGCCCTCGAAGCCGCGCCCACCCTCGCGCGGCCGCTTCACGTCGGCGAACGTTCCCTCTTCGATCGCCCGCATCAAGCCGCGCTCGGCGACGCGGTCGAGGATCCGCACGGCGCCGTCAAGCACCTCGCGCGCGCGGCGCTCGATCTTCCCGCCGGGCTTGATCTCGATCTCGTCGCCGAAGCCGCGCGCGGTCTTCATCACGTACCGCGCATTCTCCAGCGCGAGCGCGCGGTCGCCCAGGAACGGCGTGTGGATCGCCTCGGTCAGCATCCCGCACAGGTGGATGGTCTGGTGCGTCATCACCGAGGTCAGGTTGAACATCGCGTCGATCAGGTGGCCCTTGAAGACGTTTCCGGTCATGTGCTTGGTCGGCGGCATGTACTTCAGCGGGGCGTGCGGGAAGATCTGGCGCGCCAGCTGCGCCTGAGCGAGCTGGAGCAGGAACCCGTCTTCGAGATCGGGGTCGATCTCGTACGCGTCGCCGAGGCCCATCTGTCGCTCCGGCAAACCCGCGCGCTTGGCGAACGCCTCGTTGACGAACTGCGAAGCGAGGACCGCCGGCGCCTGCTCGACCGCGTCGGCGGTGGTGAGGTAGTTGTCCTCGCCGGTGTTGATGATGATTCCGCTGCGCGCGTTGAGCTGGCGCGAGAAGTGCTGGTCGACGAAGGTGCGCTGCATGTTGATGTCGCGGAAAAGGATGCCGTACATCGAGTCGTTGAGCAGCATGTCGAGCCGCTCGAGCGCCGCGGTCGCCGCGATCTCCGGCATGCACAGCCCGCTCGCGTAGTTCGTCAGCATCACGTATCTGCCCAGCCGCTCGGAGACCGCGTCGAGCGCCGCGCGCATGATGCGGAAGTTCTCCTGCGTCGCGTACGTGCCGCCGAACCCTTCGACGGTCGCGCCGAACGGGACGTAGTCGAGCAGCGACTGCGCCGTCGAGCGGATCACGGCGACCACCTGCGCGCCGGCTTCGGCGGCGGCGACGGCGGCGGTGCGGTCTTCGTAGATGTTGCCGCTCGCCACGATCACGTAGAGCAGCGGCGGCTCCTCTTGCGGGAGCCGCGCGAGCAGCACGTCGCGCGCGCCGCGCGCGGCGTCGATCCGCGCCAACCCGCTCGCGACGTGCGGGCGCAGCGCGGCGCGCAGCGCGCTCTCCGGGGTGCGCGAGGGATCGGGAAGCGGCTCCCCGGCGGCGACCGCCTCGGCGACCTGCTGCGGGGTGCGGCCGCTCTCGGCGAGCGCCGCGCCGAGCGCGCGCGCGAGCCCCTGCTCGCGCGCGGGGAGCGCGTCGACCAGCCGGTTCGGGAGCGGGACGCCGTCGCCGTCGACGCCGTCGACCCCGCACAGCCGCGCGACCACGCGCTCGACGCTCAGCGTCGAGTGGCGGGCGATGAAGTCGCCGATCGGGTCGACGATCGCGGAGGCGAGCCGGCGCGCGTTCGCGACGGCGGCCTGATCGAGGCGGAGTTCCATGAGCCGGCGCACGATTTCCGGACGAAGCGCGGCGGTTCCGCCGCGGAAACGTTCGGCCGCGCCGCGAGCGAACGCGGAACGGCCCAAAAAAGAAGTGCCCGGGAGCGACTCCCGAGCACTTCGAAAGACCGCGGCCGAGCGTCAGTGGAGATTCGTCGGCCCAGGCGGGGTGTTGTTCACGTTCCCGTCGATCTCGTTGTTGCCGTACGTGAAGACGTTCGCGCCCCCGGACGCGCCGAACACCGCGTTGTTCCCGGTGATCAGCGAGTAGCCGACGCGCAGGTTCGAGGTCGCCGATCCGCCGCCGGCGACCGCGACGTTGTTGA
>JAFAKB010000097.1 GCA_019235885.1 Candidatus Eremiobacterota bacterium
ACCGGCCCGCTCGGCGGCAACTTGCAGACTCCGTTCGAGCAGCATGCCGCCGCGCTCGACGCGCTCCGGATCGACGCTGTGCCCGTCTACGGGCAGATCGCGCGGGTCCTGGGCCCGCAGTTTGCGGCGACGATCGGCATCCGCCCCTGGAACCCGCCGGCGAACGCGATCATCGTCGCGCCGAAACCCGCGCCGGCGTCCTCGCCGGGAGCGCGCAGGTGGAACCGCGCAAGTCGTACGACATCGACTCGCTCACCGACGTCGCGCTGCGCGTCTTCGCCGAGCGCGGTTACGACGGCGCCTCGATGGACGACGTCGCGCGCGCCGCGGGGATCACCAAAGCCTCGATCTACCACCACGTAAGCGGGAAGGAGGCGCTGCTCGAGCGCGGCCTGGGCCGCGCGCTCGACGCGCTCTTCGCGATCCTCGACGAGCCGGCGGCGCGCGAGGGCCGTGCGATCGAGCGGCTGCGGCACATCGTCGAGCGCGTCGCCGAGGTGACGCTGCGGCTGCTGCCGGAGCTGACCGTTCTGTTTCGCATCCACGGCGCCTCGAAGAGCGAGCGTGAAGCGGTCGAGCGGCGGCGCAGCTTCGACCGCTACGTCACCGAGATCATCGTGCAGGCGCAGCGCGAGGGCGACGTCCGCCGCGACCTCGACGCGCGCTTGGCGGCGCGGCTGATCTTCGGGATGTCGAACTCCGTGGTCGAGTGGTACCGGGCCGGCTCGCTCACGCGCGAAGCGATCGCGCACGCGGTCGTGTCGCTCGCCTTCGAGGGAATGACGCCGCGCTGACGGGGCGCGCCGCCGCGGACTACGAGTGCTGCGGCGAGTGGCCGTCGATCAGCGAGGTCATCCGCTGCTCGAGCGCGGCGACGCGCAGCGCGATCCCGTCGGCGCCCTCGTGCACCGCGCCGTCGTCGGCGACGCCGTTGGCGAGATACCAGGCGTCGGTCCCCAGCTCTTTGGCGAGGCGCAGCCCGATCACGAAGCTTGCGATCTTCGTCTGACCGCTCTCCATCTGCCGGATCGCGCCTTCGGTCACGCCGACGCGCTGGGCGAGCTGGGCGCAGCTCACCCCGCGGTCGAGCCGCAACCGCTTCAACCGTTCGCCGAAGCTTTCCACGCGCAGGAGCGGCATCTCACCGGCCGCCGCCCGCCTCGGGCGGGCGCGCGTATCCCACGGCGCGGTAGCCGCGCACGTCGTAGCGGGCCAGGATCCAGGGCCGCAGCATCGCCCGGTCCTCGCGGCCGAGCCGCTCGATCGCGCGCTGGATCTCGTGGAGGGTCGGCTGCTCGGCGGTGGCCGACTCGGGTCGAAAACGCTCTCTCGGTTCCATCGGACGCCAACTCTTCGCCGAACGGACTATCGAACACCTGTTCGATGATGGTGCTTTTGTACTGTCATAGCGCGGTGCCGGCAGCGGGCTGCGGGTGGGTACGGTCCGGGGGATGGGCGAGGAGCGTCACGAGCTCTGCGTGATCGGCGCGGGGACGGCCGGGTTCGCCGCGGCCGAGGCGGCGCGCGCCGCCGGCCGCGACATCGTACTGGTGACCGGCCGCGAGGAGCTGGGCGGAACCTGCATCCTGCGCGGGTGCATGCCGGCCAAGACGGTGCTCGCGGCGGCCCAGTACGAAGGCGAGGTCGAAAAGGCCCACGCGGTCGGCGTCGAGACGGGCGCCGTGCACATCGACCTGCCGGCGATCATCCGGCGGAAGCGCGCGCTGGTCGACTACTTCGCCCACGACCGGATCGGCGATCTGGAGGACTACCCGCTCGCGCGCGGCGACGCGCGCTTCGTCGCGCCGGACGCGATCGTCGCCGGCGACCGGCGGATCGTCGCCGACCGCTTCGTGATCGCGACCGGGGCGGAGATCGTCGCGCCGCCGATCGAGGGGCTGGAGCACGTTCCGACGATCACCAGCAGCGACGTGCTCGAGATGACGCGCGCGCCGCGCAGCGTCGCGATCGTCGGCGGCGGCCCGATCGGCTGCGCCTTCGCGCAGTTCTTCGCGCGCCTGCACGCGCGCGTCACGCTGTTTCAAGACGCGCCGGAGCTGCTGCGCAACGACGATCCCGACGTCGGCACCGCGGTGCGCGCCGCGCTCGAGCGCGACGGCGTCGAGGTGGTGTGCGGCGCCCAGGTGGGGCGCGCCGAGCGCGACGGCGCGCACGCGGTGCTGTTCGCCGAGACGTCACGCGGAGCGCACGGCGCGCGCGCCGAGACGGTGCTGCTCGCGACGAACCGCCGCCCGCGCGTCGACGCGCTCGAGCTCGCCACGGGCGCGGTCGCGGGCGACCGCGCGCGCGGGATCGTCGTCGACGCGGCGCTGCGCAGCGTCTCGAACCCGCGCGTCTTCGCGGCGGGCGACGTGCTCGCGCGGCGCCAGCTCGTGCACGCCGCCGCGTACGGCGGACGGCTCGCCGCGACGAACGCCTTCGCCGCCGAGCCGCAGCCGGCCGCGTGGGAGCGATGGGAGTCGCACGCGCTCTACACGCAGCCGCAAGTCGCCGTCGCCGGGCTCACCGAGCGCGCGTGCCGCGCGCGCGGGATCGCGGTGCGCGTCGCGAGCGTTCCCGCCGCCGAGGTCGGCAAAGCGCTCGTCTCGGAGAGCGCCGAAGGCTTCGTGAAGATGCTGGTGCGCGAGGACGACGGCCGCGTGGTCGGGATCGCGATGGTGCTCGACGACGCCATCGATCTCGCCGGCGAAGCGATCGCGCTGATCGACCGCGGCGCGAGCGCGCGCGAGGTCGCCGAGATGCCGCACCTGCACCCAACGATGAGCGAATTGCTGGCCCGCGTCGCCGAGAAGCTCTGTTAGAACACGCGCGCGTAGACGCTGCAGGACTTGCAGATCTCGGGCGGGTCGGCGGAGCCGAGCCGGCGGCGGAAGTCTTCGTAGGCGGCGCCGTTCCACACCGGCATGACGCCGTCGGCGACGACGTTACCGAGGGCGGCACGATCGGGCGTCGCGACCATGCAGCACGGCATCGCGGTGCCGTCGTACGCCACGTACGGGCCGCGCCACGGCCAGTCACAGCGTGCGCGCCCTGGCGTGTCGGGCGGGTGCTCGACCGGCGTCACACGCGGCAGCCGCAGCTTGACGTCATGGCGCTTTGCGGCGTCGCGAGCTTCGTTGAAGGCGCGCGAGACGCGCTCGGCGTCGTGATGGACCAGCGTCTGCTCCGCGACGAACGCGCGCATCGGCTCGTAGCGCGCGGGCAGCGTCGACTCGCCGAAGTCGTGGCAGAGATGCTGCACGTGCAGATCGCGCACGCCCCAGCGCGCGGTCAGCGCGACCAGCTCGGCCAGCTCGTCGACGTTCTCGCGCATCGCGACGGCGGTGATCTCGACGTGCGTCGTGCTGCCGTGCCGTTCCAGCGCGTCGAGAAGACGCAGCACGTTGCGCTCGAGGATCGCGAAGCGCGCATCGACGCGGATGCGCTCGTAGGTCTGCGCGCGCGCGCCGTCGACGGAGACGTAGATCGCGCTCAGCCCGCAGGTCGCGGCGCGTTCGGCCTTCGCCGGTGTGAGCAGCGTGAGGTTGGTGTTAACGCTGACCGCCACGCCGCGCGCGACCGCATACTCGACCATGTCGAAGAAGCGCGGGTGGAGCAGCGGCTCGCCCAAGCCCTGGAGGTGAAGCTCCGTGAGGGCGGGGAGCTGGTCGACGATCGCCGTGTACGCCTCCCACGCCATGAACGCGTTCGAGACCTCGCGGTAGCGGACCGGGCACATCCGGCAGCGCAGGTTGCATTGCCCCACGGGCTCGATCTGGGCAAAGCGCGGCGTCGCCTCCACCTCAAATGCTTTCCCCGCCTGCCGATATCTTTAGCGAGCGAGCAGCGTCCTAAAGCTGCTCGCCTCGTGTCCATTGGACTGGGAAGGGTGCAGGGTGCAAGGATGACCACCGCCGTTCTGTCGGAAACCGACAAAAACACGCTCAAACAGCAGATTACGGCCGCGATCGCGGCCCACCACGCCTGGATGGGCCGGCTCAAGACCGCGGCCGAGTACGGGCGCAGCAGCGTCGACGTGGAGACCACCGCGAAGGAAGACGTCTGCCCGATCGGGATCTGGCTGACCCGCGAAATCTCCGCGACGCTCAAGGCGCGGCCGCTGTACGCGCGCTCGCGCTCGCTGCACGCACAGTTCCACCGTGAAGCGGCGCGGGTGCTCGGGATGGCGCTGGCGCGCGACGCGCGGGCGAAGGCCGAGCTCGCCGAGGGCAGCGCGTTCTCGGCCGTGGCGAACGAGTTGCGCCGCACGCTGTACGACTGGCTGGTCGAGGTCGGCTAAGCGCCGGCTCGCGGCGCGGTCTCCGGTCGGCCGGGTTGATCCGGGCGGCCGAGCGGGGTATACTGCTCCCTGACCGACCATTCGGTAGGGAGAGGATCGAACGCTCATGCCCATGACCGCGCCGAACCAGAACCAGCTCGTGGTGCCCGCCGGCGGGTTCACGCCGTACCCCGAGGTCCCGCAGCCGAACATCTTCCCGATGGAGTGGCGGGTCGAGACGCCCAAGCTCGCCGAGCTCTACGAGCGCGCGAAGCGGCACGTCTGGAACCCGTCCGACTTTCCGTGGGACGCGCTGCGCGCCGAGGACTTCACCGAAGAGCAGCGGCTCGGGATCATGTACTGGTACGCGGTGCTGGCGAACTTCGACGGCAGCGGCCCGGCGGTGTTCGCGAAGGCGACGATTCACGCGTTCGAGACGCACCAGGAAGATCCGATTCGCAAGTGCTTCTTCTCGATCACGCACGACGAGATGAACCACGAGGAAGTCTGCCAGCGCGCGATTCAGAAGCTGGTCCCGGGCGCACCGATGGACTTCGAGCCGACGAGCGAGCTCGCCAAGGCGGCGCAGAACAACATCGGCTGGCTCTACCACAACGGCGGCCGCTACTGGACCGGCTACAGCGCTTCGCTCGCGAAGTATCCGCTCAGCGTGCTGTTCACCTCGTTCATGATGGGCGAGGTCGCCTCGTCGACGCTGTTCTTCGGGATGTCGAAGAAAGCCACGCACCCGCTCTTCAAAGAGATCTTCAAGAAAGTCGGTCAGGACGAAGCGCGCCACCTTGCGATCTGCCTGACGGTGCTCGAGCGCGACTGGCCGGGGCTCTCCGACGAGTACAAGACGATGATCACCAAGCAGCTGCGCGCGGGCTT
>JAFAKB010000098.1 GCA_019235885.1 Candidatus Eremiobacterota bacterium
GACGAGCAGCGCGCTCACCGTCAGATCGCTCACCGGCGAGCGCCAGCCGAGGACTTGCGCGGTCTCGTACAGCGCGACTGCGACCGCGAGCCCGGTCACCGAGAGAATCCACACGCGCATCAGCGCGGGGAGCCGGTCCGAGCGGTACGAGATGAGGCGGTGCACGAGCAGCGAGTCCAGCGTGTCGGTGCAGATCATCCCGGCTGAAAACGTTGCGCCGACGAGCACGCCGCCGATCAGCCCGGCGTCCGGGCGAAACGCCAGCGAGTAGGCCAGGATCTGGCTCGACGTTTCGAATCCGAACCCGAACAGCACGCCGATCGGGATCGCGAGCAGCGCGCTCGAGCTCTCGCGCAGGCGCTTCGGAAGCAGCCGCGTCTTCGCGCCGGCGACGCGCGTCGCGCCGGCGCGCAGCGCGCGCACGTTCAGCGCGGCGACCGCGAGCAGCACGACGATCGAGATCCACGTTCCGATCCGTTCGATGAGCTCACCGTGCGCGGCGAAGCGCGCTCCGAGTGCGCCGGCCAGCGCGGAGATCGAGAGCACCATGACGCTGTGTCCGCCGGCGAACAGCGTGCCGGCGAACCGGCTCAGCCGCGGCGCCTTCGCGTACGCGTTGCGGGTGACGTTGTCGATCGCGGCGAGGTGATCCGGATCGGCGCCGTGGCGCAGTCCGAGCACGAAGACGGTGAACGCGCTCAGCCCGATCACGCCGTCATCTCCGGCGTGCGATGGTGGTGCCAGGCGAACGCGTAGCCGGCGACCGCGAGCAGCACCAGCGCGGCCGCGAGCGGAGCCGGGACGCCGGAGCCCTGCGCGGCGAACCCCTCGCCGACCATCACCGCGCCGACGGTCGCGATCGCGCACGAGGTGACGAGCGGCGCCTGGCGCGCGGCCCGCTCGAAGCGCGGTCGCGCGACCAGCCACGCGGCGCTGCGCACGACCGCGATGCCCAACACCGTCAGCACCGCGGCCAGCCCGACGCTGAACGCGACGATCAGCACCAGGCCGTAGCCGACTTGGTGCAGCGCGATCGCGGCGAGCAGCACGACGAGCGCGGCCGGGCACGGCGCGACGTTGCCGCTCGCGGCCGCCAGCACCGCGCTGCGGAAGGTGAGCGGCGCGGTCCCCGGGATCGCGTGCGCGCGGGCGTGCGCGAGCTCGCCGTCGTCGTCGTGATGATGGTGGTGATCGCCGTGATGGTGATGGTGGTCCTCGCCCGGCGCATGCACGTGGTCGTGCACGTGCGCGTGCGCGTGCGGGTGTGCGTGGGCGTGCGCGTGCGCGAACGGCAGGCGGCGCCGCACCTCGCGCGCGACGGCGCGCGCGCCGAGCACGGTGACGAAAACGCCGGAGCCGAGCGTGACCCAGGGATAGATCTGCTCCGGCACGATCCACGCCGCGGCGAGCAGCAGCACGACGCCGAGCGCGAGCACCCCCGCCGTGTGCGCAAACGTCAGCGCGCTCGCCAAGACGATCGCCTGGCGCGCCGTCGCGCGCGCGCCGACCAGCGAGACCGCGAGCAGCGTCTTCCCGTGTCCCGGCTCCAGCGCGTGCAGCGCGCCCAGCGCGAGCGCGAGCAGCAGCGCGCCGAGCACGACCAGCGGATCGCCCGGACCTTTCGCGAGCACCTCGGAGAGCGCGTTCGAGCGCGCGAGCGGGGCGCTCGGCGCCGCCGCGGCGGCAGCCTCGTTCTCCACCAGCGGCCTCGCATCGGCGACGATGGTGCCGTGCGTGTCGACGTGCGCGGCGCGCGCCGTTCGTGCGCGCGGCGAGCCGACCAGCGCGCTCGGATACGCGCGCAGCTCGTTCGTCGGCTCGCGCTCCGCGCCGACCACGACGTCTTTCCAGCCGAGCCGGCCGGGTGCACTACGATCGCGGTACACGATCGCGTGCGGGCCCGGCGCCAACGGCGCCGCGTACGCGGCCGTGAAGTAGAGCGTCGGCAGCGCGCCGGCGCCGGGATGCGGGCGAACCGACGACGTGCGCGGGATCAAGCCGACGGCGCGCCCGTCGACGCGCAACTCAAGCTGTGGCGCGACCGCGTTCGCGTGCGAGCTCGCCCAGCGCGCGAGCGTTTCGTGCGACGGCGTTCCGTGCGCGTCGAGCGAGCGCTGCAGCGCGAACGCCGGGATCTCGGCCAAGTCGAGCACGTAGCGAACGTGCAGCGCGCCGTGTTCCGCGGTGATCCGCGAGAGGTGGTTCTCCGTGAAGTTCCCCAGCGGATGCGCCGCCGCGGGACTCGCGAGCGCGAGGACGGCCGCGGGCAGGACGCCGGCGATCCGGAGCAGACGACGCATGCGCACCTTCTGTTGGCGTGGGAAGCTGTCCGGGCAACGTCCCGAACGGCAGCCCGGATTTCCCGTCAGAACGCGCGCTTCGTGTCCAGGAGGATCGTCACCGGCCCGTCGTTGACCAGCTCGACCGCCATCTCGGCGCCGAAGACCCCGGTCTCGGCGTGCAGGCCGCTCGTGCGCAGCCGTGCGGCGACGCGCTCGTAAAGCCGTTCGGCCTGCTCGCCGCGGGCGGCGGCGACGAACGAGGGGCGGCGGCCTTTGCGGACGTCGCCCAGGAGGGTGAACTGCGAGACGACCAGGACCGCGCCGCCGGCGTCGGCGAGGGGCAGGTTCATCGCCCCGTGCGCGTCGTCGAAGACGCGCAGGCCGGCGATCTTGTGCGCCAGCGCGTCGGCGTCGCGCTCGTCGTCGTCGGCCGCGACCCCGACCAGAATCAGCAATCCGCCCTGGATCGCGCCGACGATGTCGTCGCCGACCGTCACCGAGGCCCGCGTGACGCGCTGGACGACCGCCCGCATCAGGCCGCCCTGCCTGCGGTATACTGCGAGTGATGGACGCCGCCGGGATCCGAGTGTCGTGGCGCTGGCTGGCGCTCGTTCTGCGCGGCGTCATCGCGATCGCCGCGGGGATCGCGGCGTTCACGATCTCCGTGGTCGCGGCGAAGCTGCTGCTGGCGTGCTACTTCTTCGTCGACGGAGCGCTGACGCTGAGCTATGCGCTGCGCCTGCGCGAGCGGCTGCGCACCCGGCTGCTGATCGGCGTCGACGGTGCGATCGACCTGGTCGTCGCAGTGCTGCTCGTCGCCTACGTTCCGAACACCGCGCTGCTGATTCTGGTCGTCTCGCTGTGGGCGATCGCGACCGGGCTGCTCGAGGTCGTCGTCGCCGTGTTCCTGCGGCGCATCCAGGCCCTTTCGTGGGGCATCGCGCTGATCGGCGTCGCCTCGTGCGCCTTCGGGATCGTGATGGTCGACTGGACGAACCTCGCCGAGATCGGCCTGCTGTACGTCTTCGCGGCGTACGCGCTGATCACGGGCTTGCTGTTCCTCACGCTGGGGATCGTCCTGGCGCGCGCGTTTCACCGCGAGCGCACCTGAGCGGCGCAAGCCGAGCGCCGCCGCCTCGGCCGCGACTTCAAGGATCGGCTCACGATCGTGCGGGGCCGGCTGCATGACGGGTGGAAGTCCGGCTCGTGGCCGAACCGATCCTTCGCGCGCACGACGTCGTGAAAGTCTACGCGGGGTTCACCGCGCTCGACGGCGTCTCGCTGGACGTGAGCGAGGGGACGATCCACGCGATCATCGGCCCCAACGGCGCCGGGAAGACGACCTTTTTCAACGTCCTCTCGGGATTCGCGCCG
The DNA here is from genome assembly GCA_019235885.1 of Candidatus Eremiobacterota bacterium. Lineage (GTDB taxonomy): Bacteria > Vulcanimicrobiota > Vulcanimicrobiia > Vulcanimicrobiales > Vulcanimicrobiaceae > Vulcanimicrobium. Next base: position 3,657 of record JAFAKB010000098.1, read on the forward strand.
GCGACGCGCGGGAGCGTGAAGTTCGCCGGCATCGAGATCTCGCAGCTCGATCCGGCCGCGATCGCGCGGATGGGGATGGTGCGCAGCTTCCAGATCAACAGCGTCTTCCCGCACCTGAGCGTGCTCGACAACGTCAAGATCGCGCTCCAGGCGCGCACCCCGCTCTCGCGGCGGTTCTTGGCCTCCCCCGCGGTGACCGCCGTGCTCGACGATCCCGCGCGCGCGGCGCTGGACGCGGTCGGCCTCGACGGCGAGCGCGCGCAGCTCGCGGTGCACCTGCCGTACGGCAAGAAGCGCTCGCTGGAGCTCGCGATCGCGCTCTCGCAGGACCCGCGCGTGCTGCTGCTCGACGAGCCGACCGCCGGGATGGGCGTCGAGGACGTCGACCGCACCGTCGAGCTGGTGAAGCGCATCGCGCCGGGGCGCACGATCGTCCTGGTCGAGCACAACCTGCGGGTCGTGGCGGACCTGTGCGACCGGGTGACGGTGATGACGCGCGGCAAGGTGCTGGTCGAGGGCGCCTACCAGGACGTGCGCACCGACGCGCGCGTCGTGACCGCGTACCTCGGCGGCGGAGCGGCCTGATGCTCGAGCTGCGGGACGTTCACGCGTACTACGGCGAGTCGCATGTCCTGCACGGGATGACGCTGAGGGTGGAAACCGGCGAGGTCGCGACGCTGGTCGGCCGCAACGGCGTGGGCAAGACGACGACCTTGCGCACGATCATGGGCATCCTTCCGGCGCGCCGCGGGACGATCGAGCTCGACGGCGGCTCGATCGCGGGGCTGCCGTCGGACCGCATCGCGAAGCGCGGCCTCGGCTACGTCCCCGAAGAGCGCGGAATCCTTGCGACGCTGAGCGTCTACGAGAACCTCACCCTCGCGCCGGTCGTCGGCGACAAGGGCTGGAGCGTCGAGCGGATCTTCGTCGAGTTTCCGATTCTCAAAGAGCGCGCGAAAGCCGGCGGAACGACGCTCTCCGGCGGCGAGCAGCAGATGCTCGCGATCGCGCGCGTGCTGCGGTCGGGCGCGCGGACGGTGCTGCTCGACGAACCGACGGAAGGCCTGGCGCCGGTGATCGTGGAGCGGATCGGCGAGCTGATCCGCGCGATGAAAGCCGACGGGATCACGGTGCTGCTGGTCGAGCAGAACCTGCGCTTCGCGACCGGCGTCGCCGACCGGCATCACATCGTCGACCACGGCACCGTCGTGCAGACCCTTGCCAACGCAGACCTGATCGCCCGCGAGAACGAGATCCTGGACTTGCTCGGTGTCTGACGTGGCGAAGATCGCGGTGACCGGTGCGGCCGGAACGATCGGCGCGCCGCTGTGCGCGGACCTCGCGCGCGACCATGAAGTCGTCCGGATCGACTTGCACGACGCGAACGTGATCGCCGACGTGCAGGACGTCGACGCGCTGGAGCGCGCCTTCGCCGGCTGCGAGACGGTCGTCCACTTGGCAGGCGTCGTCGACGTGGACGCGTCGTGGGCGGACGTCGTGGGACCGAACATCGCCGGAACGTATGCGGCATTTGAGGCGGCCCGGCGGGCTGGGGTGAGACGCGTGATCTTCGCGAGCTCGAACCACGCCGTCGGGATGTACGAAGTCGAGAACGTGCCCGCTATTTACGAGCCCGGTTTCGGTTTGGTGGTTCGAACGGACTCGCCGTACCGGCCCGATTCCTTGTACGGCGTGTGGAAGGCGTTCGGCGAGGCGCTGGGGCGGTACTACAGCGACAACCACGGCCTGCAGGTCACCTGCGTGCGAATCGGCTCGATCACGAAAGCCGACGATCCGCGCGACGAAAGCGTGCGCGAGAGTTCCGGCTGGCTAAACCTCACCGACGCGCAGAAGTTCGCGCGCTACGCGGCGACGTGGATGTCGCAGCGCGACTTCGCGCGCCTGGTCCGCGCGATCATGGCGCGCGACGTGCCGTATGCCGTCGTCTACGGCGTGGGCGACAACGCGACCCGCTTCTGGGAGCTCGAACCAGGCCGCTCGATCTTCGGCTTCTGGCCCCTCGACGGAACGAAATAGTTCCATCGGACCTCCCGCTCTAGGCTAGTCGCCGCGGCCGGCCGGCGTGATCGGTTCGCGAGCGGTTCGGGGCATCGCATAGCCGCTTCACGCCGCGAATCGTCCCGGCCCGTCCCGCCCCACGGCGGCGATGCCTTGCACCGACCCACGCGACGTCACGCGTCTTGAGGAAGCCTTTGATCTCGGCACTCCGGACATACGCCAATGGGAACTAGAGCTTATTTGGGCAGCGGTTGAACTGAAACTCATGATCCTTTCGAACCACGCGTCGCGCGCTGCGGAAGAGGAGTCGGTCCCTGAGGCGGCCGTTTGGCGGGTGAGTCGGGAGGGCAGTGCATCATCGAAGGACATTGACGCACCTGGCCGTCGAAAGGTCGGCATAAATTTCGACGGCAAGTTTCGCGGCGGTCGGTGGATCCGGGCGAAGGTGTCGTGGCAAGTGCGGTATGTCGTCGCGACCGTCCATACGGTATAATGGAGTGATCATGGGAGAACGCGCTATTGAAGTCACCCAGGCGTACCGGCCGCGCTCGCACGGACGACGCAGAACCGTCGTCGTTGAGCGAATTCCTGCGCTAGAACTGACCTACGAGGGCGAAACCGAGATCGGCTTCGAGTTTGGCGTCACGAGCCGAATTCACACCCTCATACAGCGCGCGTTGCGCGCGAACGACGCGGACGAACAGCGGATCACATATTCCTCGTCCCAAAAGCGCGCGGTCGCAGCACACGCTCGTCGCGCGCGTCGCGGATCCCCTCAAGCTGACGTTACTCCGAGCTGACGGAGATAGCGCTGCGGGGCGTTGAGGAAGTCGCGCGTCACGCGGACATGCTCCAGCTCTCCGTACGGCGTTTCGGCGAGCTTTTCGCCATTGAAGACCAGGATTGACGCGCCGGGGAACGCCGCCAGGATCGGGGAGTGTGTCGCGATGATGAACTGCGACCCGCGGCGCACGGCGTTTGACAGGATCGTCAGCAAGGTGAGCATGCGAATCGGCGAGAGGGGCGTCTCGGGCTCGTCCAGCAGGTACAGGCCGCCCTCGTGCAGTTGCGCGCGCACGATGCCCAAGAAGGTCTCGCCGTGCGAGCGCGCGTGCGGCTCGTCGCCGTATTTCGCTGCCAGCGAATACCGCGAGCTGCGGGTGATGTTCGAGCCGAGACGCCGGCGGAACTCGCTGGCCTTCTCGTCGCGCAGCATCGCGTCGGCTTCGGCGTCGATTTCCTTCATCTCGCGCTCGATGCGCTTCGTGAACCCGAACGCGTCCTCGGCGCGGAAGAACACCCGGTTGCGAGGGCGGCCGCGCTCGACCGCCTCGAACGCCTCCGCCAAGCGGCGCGATCCGGCCAGCGTCGCGTCGGCATCGACTTCCTCGGCGCCGGCGGCGCGCGCCTCGACCGCAACCGCGAGCGCCTCCAGCAAAGTAGACTTCCCGCATCCGTTTTCGCCCATCAGGAATGTCACCGGTGCGGTGAAGCACAGCTCGCGCAGGCTCCGCAGCGCGGGGACCGTCCACGGGAAATCATCGTCGACCCGCGCGCCGCGCCGGCGCCGGATCGCTTCAAGGAACATTACTGAGCCGACGTTCGCGCGCGGTCGGTATTCGTCCGCTTCGTATTGACCGGCTACGAGTGATGCGCCTCGGGATCCCACACTGTCTTCGCGACCGGAACACGGACGAAATCCCGAAACAACGCCGATCGGTCGGCCCGTACGAACGGAGCGATGCCGTCGGCGCTGCCGCCGCACGGATCGGCAAGCGCGAAATCAAGAATCGGCGCGTTTTCGCCGTGGAGCGTTGCGAGACGCAGCAGCACGATGAGCTGGCGTTGTGAGAGCCCGCGCACCACGTAGTGATCTTTCGGATCGATGTCGGCCTTGAACCGAGCTGCTTGCGCCCCGGAGAAGAATAGGGCGATCGTCTTGCGATCATCCGGTCCGCGCAAGCAGAAGTACGATCCGGTCACACCGGCGCGCCCTTCGCCGCGCTCCATGAGCGTATAGAAGGGCGCGCCGACGCTTTCCTCGTCGGGAAGCGCCGACGCTGCGATCATACGAGCGACGATCTGGAAGAAATCCGGAAATTCGCCGGGGCCGAGCGCGATGACGCCCTCTTGTTCAGCCGTCGCTCGCGCCTTCGGCTGAAATCCGCTTCGCGACACCATCACGCCGAGTGAGCCGCCCACATCCTTCACCTTCAGCGCGAACGCCGCTACCTCGTCCGCATCGACTTTGCGGCCCGTGTCCTTTACCTCGATCAGCACCTGATGATCGAGATCGGCCCTCGTAAAGCGATAGTACACGTCGAAGCGCCAAGCGATACCCTTGCCGCCTTTGATGGTAATGTTTCGCGCGACCGTCACGCGTTCGCCCTCGAGGTCGCCGTTCAACAGAAAATCGTATACCCATTGCACGTACGACTCCATTTCGGAGCCGTCGTTGCGCCTCGCATCTCTGCGCGGAAACCAAATCGGCATGCCGGGAATCGTACCGACCGCCGGTGCCATATGTGTGGCATAGTGTCTCAGCACAAGACGCGACCCCGGGAACGCGAGGCCGCCCTGCTAGCTAGGGCCAGGCTTCGCCCGCTTCGTTCCGATCGCCAGCAGCTCTCCGATGATCCCCCGGCGGAAGAGCAGCACGCAGAGCGCGAAGATCGTTCCCATCACGATGTTCGTCTTGTCGCCGATTGCCGTCTTCGAGACGAAGTAGTCGAGCGATTCGAAGATGCCGGCGCCGGCGATCGGGCCGAAGATCGTGCCGATCCCCCCCAGGATCGACATCATGACGACCTTTCCGCTGGTGTGCCAGTCGACGCCGTCCAGCCCCGAGAGCCGGTTTCCGATCGCGAACAGCACCCCCGCGAGCCCCGCCAGCGTCCCCGAGAGCACGAACGCGACCAGCTTGTAGCGGTCGACCCGAAAGCCGAGCGCGATCGCGCGCTGCTCGTTCTCGCGCATCGCGCCGAGCACCGCGCCGAACGGCGAGCGCACCACGCGCACCACCAAGTACGTAGCGAGCGCCGCGACCGCCAGCACGGCGTAGTAGAACGCGACGTCGTTCTCTAGCGGGATCCCGAACAAGGTGCCGCGGCCGTTCAGCTGCACGCCGTTCTCGCCGCCGGTCCAGAAGCCGAGCTGGTACGCGAAGAAGTACTGTAGCTGCGCGAGCGCCAGGGTGATCATCGCGAAGTAGATCCCTTGCCGGCGGATCGCGATCGCGCCGACGATCAGCGCCAGCAGCGCCGCGTACACGACTGCTGCGATGACCGCGAGCGGGAACGGCGCGTGCGCCTTGGCGAGCAGAATCGTCGAGACGTAGCCCGCGCCGCCCCAGAACATCGCGTGACCGAACGAGAGCAGCCCGGTGAAGCCCAGCAGCAGGTCGAACGCCACGGCGAACAGCGCATACGCGACGATGTCGATCGCGAGCACGGGGTACACGAGTTTCGGCAGCGCCAGCGCGATGATCAGCAGCGCCCCCGCGACCAGCGCGCCGCGCCGCGTTCCGAGCAGCGCGGTCGTCACTTGGCGCTCGCCGGGTTGCCGAACAGCCCGCTCGGCCGGATCAACAGCACCACGATCATCAGGATGAAGATCAGCGTGTCGTTGAAGGCGGGAAAAATGACCGCGCCGAGCGTCTGCAAGAGGCCCAGCGCGAAGCCCGTCAGGACCGACCCGCCGATCGAGCCGAGCCCGCCGATCACCACGATCGCGAACGTGTTGATGATGATCTTGTCGCCCATCGTCGGCTCGACGTTCTGGTTCGGCGCGGCGAGCACGCCGCCGAGCGCCGCCAGCGCCACGCCGGCCGCGAACGTGATCGTGACGAGCCGCTGCGTGTCGATGCCGAGCGCGCGCACCAGCACCGGCGCCTCGGTCGCGGCCCGGATGCGGGCTCCGACCGGGGTGCGCTCGAGCACGTACCAGACGAGTGCGGAGACGACGACGGCCGCGCCGATGACGAACAGCCGGTACGTCGGAAAGAGCGTGAACCCGAGGTTTGTCGCGCCGGAGAGCGAGGGCGGCGGAGCGTACGGCGAGCCGAGCGCGCCGGCGGCGAGCCGCATCGCGTCTTCGATGATCAGCACGAGCGCGAAGGTGAACAGCAGCCCGTAGAGCGGGTCGAGCCCGTACAGCCGGCGCAGGAACAGGACCTCGATCAGCAGCCCGAACAGGCCGACGACGACCGGCGCGACAACCAGCGCCGGATAAAATGGAAGGTTGAAAAGCTGCGCGCCGTAGTACGCCACGAACGCGCCGAGCATGAACATGGCGCCGTGGGCGAAGTTCACGATGCGCAGCATCCCGAAGATAATGCTCAGGCCGAGCGCCAACAGGGCGTAGTACGCCCCGTTGACGAGGCCGTTGAACGCTTGGGTGAGTAGGTAGTCCGCGCTCAGCCTACCAGTCCTTCTTGCACGTCGACTGCGACTCGGGGCGGAAGGCGCGGCTCGGCGGAATCGTTTGCACGATCTTGAACCACGCGTGCGGCTCCTTCACCTGCTGCTTCGGCAACACGTCGACGACGTACATCTCGTGAATGACGCGATGATCGCGTCCGCGCCACTCGCCGCCCTTGGCGTAGAAGTCGTTGAACTGACGGTTGTCGAGGTAGCCCTGCACCTTGTCGGCGTCGGTCGTGCCGACCGCCTTGACCGCGTTCAGCCACTGCGTCGCCGCGGAGTAGTCGGCGGCCTGGATGTCCGTCGGGCGAAGGCCGTGCATCCGCTTCGCGTACTTGTCGGCCCACTTGCGCGCGGCCGCATCCTCGTTCCAGTACCACGACGTGGTAATGCGCGAGCCGGCGAAGACGTCGGGCAGCGCGTCGACGTCGCTGAGGAACAGGAGGCCGACGGCGATCTTCATCGACTTCTCGACGCCGAACTGCTTCACTTGCTTCATCGAGTTGACGGTGTCGGCGCCGGCGTTGAAAAGCCCGAGCACCTGCGCGCCCGAGTTCTTGGCCTTCAGCAGATACGACGAGAAGTCGGTCGTCGAGCCGAACGGGTACAGGTCCGAACCGATCATCTTGCCGCCTTTGCGCTCGATCGCGGCCGTAAAGTCGATCAGCATCTGCTGTCCGAACGCGTAGTTCGGAACGATCGCGTACCATGTTTTGCCGTTCGACTGCGCGGCGATGTTAGCGCCGGTCGACGCGGCGAGCGCGTACGTGTCGTACGCGTAGTGATATGTGTAGCGGTTGCAGCTCGCGCCGGTGAGCGCGGAGGACGCCCCGCCGGTGACGATGGCGAGCTTCTTCTTGTCCTTGGCGACGCCGGCGACCGCGAGAGCGACCGCCGAGTTCGTCATGTCGAGCGCGAGATCTGCGCCTGAGTCGTACGCCTCGCGCGCCTTTACCGAAGCGTCGTTGGGGTTGTTGCGGTGGTCGATCGCGACGACTTCCACGGGCCGCCCGAGGACTTTCCCGCCGAAGTCCTCGACGGCCATCTTGGTCGCCTCGACGGCGCCCGGGCCGGCGAGCGCGGCGTAGACGCCGCTCATGTCGGTGATGACGGCGATCTTGATCGGGCCGCTGTCGGCGGCGCGGGCCGGCGGCGCGGTGAACGACGAACTCAGCAGCGCAATCGCGAGCGCTGCCGGAAGAGAACGGAAATAGCGCATCGGACCTACCTCGGAGGCGGGACGAGAGTTGCGCGGACGTTACCGCATCGAGGGCGTCGTTCCTCCGCGGCGCCGAACGGACCGCCGGTTTTCGGGAATGAGGCAGAGGATGTCTCGACCGATCGAAGATTACGCGCTCATCGGCGACACCCGCACGGCGGCGCTCGTCAGCCGCGACGGCTGCATCGACTGGCTGTGCCTCCCACGGTTCGACTCGGGCGCGTGCTTCGCGGCGCTCGTCGGCGACGAGGAGAACGGGATGTGGAGCCTGCGCCCGCAAGGCCACGCGAACGCGATCAGCCGTGCGTACCGCGAGGACAGCCTGGTCCTGGAGAGCCACTACGAGCTCGAGGACGGCGGCCGCGTGCGGGTGGTCGACGCGATGCTGCCGGGCAGCGACGTGCCGCGCGTCGTGCGGCTGGTGACCGGCGAGGCGGGGCGGGTCGCGATGCGCTCGCAGATGCGCATTCGCTTCGACTACGGGCAGGTCGTGCCGTGGATCCACCGCGCCTCCGGGACCGTCGTGGCGGTCGCCGGGCCCGACGCCGTCGCGCAGTACGCGGACGTCCCGCTGCGCGGCGAGGGGCTCTCGACGGTAGCCGAGTTCTGGGTCGGCCCCGGCGAGCGGGTCGGCTTCGAGCTGGCCTACTTCCCCTCGTACGACCCGCAGCCCGGACCCTCCGACGTCCTCACCGCGCTGCGGCGCACCGACATCTTTTGGCGCGAGTGGGCGCGCACGTGCCGCTACGACGGCCCGTGGCGCGACATCGTCGTCCGCTCGCTGCTCACGCTCAAGGCGCTGACCGACGCGCGGACCGGGGCGGTCCTCGCCGCGCCGACGACCTCGCTCCCCGAAGAGCTCGGCGGGGTGCGCAACTGGGACTACCGCTACTGCTGGCTGCGCGACGCCGCGTTCGTGCTGGTCGCGCTGCTGAACGCCGGCTACGAGGAAGAGGCGTTCGCGTGGCGCGCGTGGCTGCTGCGCGCGGTCGCCGGCAACCCCGAGAAGCTGCAGATTCTGTACGGCCCGCGCGGCGAGCGGCGGCTCCCCGAGTTCGAGGCGCCGTGGCTGAAAGGCTACGCGGACTCGCGCCCGGTGCGGATCGGGAACGCCGCCGCCGAGCAGCTCCAGCTCGACGTCTACGGCGAGGTCGCCGACGTGATGCACCTCTCGCACCGCGCCGGTTTACCGCCGGACCCCGACGAGTGGGCGCTTTCGAAAGCGGTCGTCGAGGCGGTCGAAGCGCGCTGGTCGGAACCCGACCGCGGCTTGTGGGAAGTGCGCGGGCCGTGTCGGCATTTCGTCCATTCGAAGGTGCTGGCGTGGGTGGCGCTCGACCGCGCGATCAACGCCATCGAACGCTTCGGCTTGGAAGGTCCGCTCGATCGGTGGCGCGCGCTGCGCGCGCAGATTCACGAAGACGTCTGCACGAAGGGATACGACCCCAAACGCGAGACGTTCACGCAGTCGTACGGTTCGGTCGAGCTGGACGCGGCGACGTTGCTGATCCCGCTGGTCGGCTTTCTGCCGCCCGACGACAAGCGCGTGATCGGCACCGTGCGCGCGATCGAGCGCGAGCTCGTCTCCGACGGCTTCGTGCGCCGCTACACGCAGCCGTCGGCCGAGACCGACGGCTTGCCGCCCGGCGAGGGCGCGTTCTATGCTTGCGGCTTCTGGCTCGCCGACAACTACGTCTTGCAGAATCGCCGCAAGGACGCCAAAGCGCTCTTCGAACGGCTGATCGGGACCGCCAACGACGTCGGTCTTCTCTCGGAAGAGTACGACTGCGGGAACAAACGGCTGTTAGGCAACTTTCCGCAGGCGTTTTCGCACGTCGGCCTGGTGAACACCGCCTACAACCTCGCGAGCGAGAAGAAACCGGCCGACCAGCGCCGCGGCGAAGCGGCGGTCACCAAACCGGCGTAGCGTTCGGCGCCGCCGGGGGCGTTCGCTTACCGTGCGCGCGCCAGGTGACGGCCGACGAACTCCATCCGCGAGGGTGCGCTCGCGCGCCAGGAGCCGTCGTCGTGACAGCCCTGGTGGATTTGCACGTCGGCCGTCGGACAAGCGCGCGCGAACGCTTGCACGCCGGGAAGGAATGGGTCGTTCCGGCCGCACCACACTTGCACGGGGCGGCCGCGCAGCGCGCCGGCGTGCGCGATCAGGTCGTACCGCGCGAAGTCGCTCGCGGAATCGAACGCATCGCCGACGCTGCCGCGCTCCTCGGCGTACGACGGAAAGATCGCCGGCCCGGCGACCGCGACGGCGCGAAAACGCTGCGGCTCCCGTTCGGCCGCGAGCAGCGCGCCGTAGCCACACATCGACTCGCCGAGCAACGCTTCGCGCAGCTGCGCTGTCCCGAGCAGCTCGCGCACGACGCGCGGAAAGTCGGTGGTCGCGACCGCCAGACGGTCTTCGCCCGCCGCGCGCGGATGATAGTACGTCTCACCCGAATCCACGATCGCGAGCGCGAAGGGTGCGCCGCCGTCACGCAGATACGCGGCATAGAAGCCGCCGAGTCCAATGGCGATCTCGCTCTCCGACGTGCCGCTTCGCCCCGGCAGCAGATACGCCACCGCGTCGAGCCTTTCAGCCGCGGCCGGGAGGAGGACCGCATAGTGCACCGCGGTCGTGACGTGGCGGGCCGGAACCGTTCCGCGCAGCACGCGCACGCCGCTCATCGCAGGGACGGCGGCGTCCACGCAGCCGTGCGCGATGACGCGCACGCGTTCGCGCAAGGGGCCACAGCCGGCGAGCGTGAGCGTGCTGAGTCCCCGGAGTGCTGCGGCGCGGCGCAATGCTAGTGCGCGAGGGCGCCGAGATGTGTCGCCTGATACTCCTGCAGCGAGCGCGGTGGGCCGGCTTCGGATTCGAGCGCGGTGACCAGCGCGCGCGCGGTGTCGACTGAGGTGAGTGCGGCGATCGACGCTTCGACCGCGGCGCGGCGAATGCGGTAGTTCTCGGTCTGGCCCCGGCCGCCGATCTCGTTGATCACGAGGTCGACGGAACGCTGTTTGATGACGTCGAGCACGTCGGGCTCACCTTCGCCGATCCGGTTCACGCGCTCGGCCGGGATCCCGTTGGCGAGAAGCAGGTCATGCGTGCGCGGCGTCGCGACGAGGGTGTGCCCGAGCGCGGCGAGGCGGCGCAGCAGGTCGACGCTGTTCGCCTTCTCTTCCTCGCTGATCGAGACCAGGACTCGGCCGCCGCGATGCGGCAGGCGGATCCCCGCGCCGACGAAGCCTTTGCGCAGCGCGCCCGCATAGCTCTCGTCGATGCCGAGCACCTCGCCGGTCGACTTCATCTCCGGCCCGAGGATCGTCTCGACGCCGCGCATCTTCGCGAACGAGAACACCGGCACTTTGACGACGACGTAATCCGGCTTCGGCCGCAGCCCCGTCCCCCAGCGCATGCCGCGCAGCTTCTCGCCGAGCGCGATCCCCGTCGCCGCGGCGACCAAGTTGATTCCGGTGGCCTTCGAGATGATCGGGACGGTGCGGCTGGCACGCGGGTTGGCCTCGATGATCAACAGCTCGTCGGTGCCTTCCGGGATCACGAACTGGATGTTGATCAAACCGCGAATGCCGAGCTCGCGCGCGATCGCCTCGGTGACCTCGACGATGCGGCGCTCCATGTCAGGCGAGATCGTCTGAGTCGGGAAGACGCTGATCGAATCGCCGGAGTGGATCCCGGCGCGCTCGACGTGCTCGAAGATGCCGGGGATCAAGATGTCGTCGCCGTCGAACGCCGCGTCGACCTCCACCTCTTTGCCGCGCATGTACTTGTCGACCAGCAGCGGCGCGCCGGGCGTGATCGGCGGGGCGCTCTCGACGTAGCTCGCGAGCTGCCCCTCGTTGTAGACGATCTCCATCCCGCGCCCGCCCAGCACGTACGAGGGCCGCACCAGCACCGGGAATCCCAGCTCGCGCGCGATCGCGCGCGCTTCGCGGAAGGTGTTCGCCGCGCGACCGCGCGGGCGGGCGACGCCGAGCTTCTCGAGTGCGGCGTCGAATTTCTCGCGGTCCTCCGCCATGTCGAGCGAGCGGCGGTCGCTGCCGACGATCGCGATCCCGCGCTTCGACAGCTCGCCCGCCAAGTTGATCGCGGTCTGGCCGCCGAAGGCGAGCATCACGCCGCGCGCGCCGGTCGCGCGCGCCGTCGCTTCGACCTCGTCGGCGCCGGGCGGCTCGAACACCAGCACGTCGCTCACGTCGAAGTCCGTCGACACGGTCTCCGGATTGTTGTTGATCACGACCGCCGCGCGGCCCGCCTCGCGCAGCGACCACGCCGCGTGCACGCAGCTGTAGTCGAACTCGATCCCTTGCCCGATGCGGATCGGGCCGCTGCCGACGACGACGACGCCTTCTTTGTTCGGCGAGCGCATCTCGTCGGTCTCGAAGCGCGAGAGATAGTAGTAAGGCGAGGTCGCCGGGAACTCGGCCGCGGCGGTGTCGACCATGCGAAACTGTCCGCGGTCGGCGCCCGCTCCGTCGCGCTCGCCGTTCCCGCCGGCGGTCCGCAGCTCACCGCCGAAGAGCGAGTTGATCCCGCGCACGCTGTAGCCGCTCTCGAACGCGCGCTGCAGCAGCTCGGGCGGCGGCGCCTGCCCGAAGAGCGGGCCGGCCGAGGCGTGCTCGCGGAACGCCTCCTCCAGCTCGACCAGCTCTTTGAGCTCCCACAGCCAGAAGCGGTCGATCGTCGAGAGCGCGTGGATCTCGTCGACGCCGCGCCCGCGCCGGAGCAGCTCGCAGACGGCGAAGAGGCGCTCGTGCGTCGCCGGCTCGAGCGTGCGCACCAGCTCGTCGTCGCTCCACTCGGCGAACGCGTTGCCGGTCAGCGTCTCGAACTTCAGGTCGAGCCCGCGCACCGCTTTCATCAGCGCCGCCGCGAAGGTGCGGCCGATTCCCATCGCTTCGCCGGTCGACTTCATCTGCGTCCCCAGCCGCGTGTCGGCGAGCGGGAACTTGTCGAAGGGCCAGCGCGGAAACTTCACCACGCAGTAGTCGAGCGTTGGTTCGTAGGCCGCTTTGGTGCGCCCGCCGGTGACCGGGTTCGGGATCTGGTCGAGCGTCTGCCCGAGCGCGATCTTGGTCGAGATCTTCGCGATCGGATAGCCGGTGGCTTTGGACGCGAGCGCCGAGCTGCGCGAGACGCGCGGGTTCACCTCGATGATCTGGTACTCGTTGCGGTCGGGATGGAGCGCGAACTGGATGTTGCAGCCGCCCTGCACGTTCAGCGCACGAATGACGTTGATGCTCGCGGTGCGCAGCATCTGGTAGTCGAGGTCGGAGAGCGTCTGCGAGGGCGCGACGACGATCGAGTCGCCGGTGTGAACGCCGACCGGGTCGATGTTCTCCATGTTGCAGACGATGATGCAGTTGCCGGCGCGGTCGCGCAGCACTTCGTACTCGAGCTCTTTCCAGCCCAGCAGCGAGGTTTCGACCAGCGCTTGGTGGATCAGCGAGGCGTCGAGCCCGGTCTGCAGCGTCGCGCGCAGCTCTGCTTCGTCGTAGACGACGCCGCCGCCGGTGCCACCGAGCGTGTACGCGGGCCGCACCACCAGCGGATAACCAACTTCTTCCGCAAAGGCGACGCCGGCCTCGACGTCGGTGACGATCTGCGAGCGCGGGACCGGTTCGCCGATCTCGAGCATCTTTTCTTTGAAGCGCTCGCGGTCTTCGGCCAGCTTGATCGTTTCGAGCGGCGTCCCCAGCAGCTCGACGCCGTACTTCTCGATGACGCCCGCTTCGGCGAGCTCGACGGCGAGGTTCAGCCCGGTCTGGCCACCGAGCGTCGGCAGCAGCGCGTCGGGCCGCTCGCGCTCGATGATCCGCTCGACCGAGGGGACCGTGAGCGGTTCCAGATAGACCGCGTCGGCGATCTCGGGATCGGTCATGATCGTCGCCGGATTCGAGTTGACGAGGACGACGCGGTGGCCTTCCTCGCGCAACGCGCGGCATGCCTGGACGCCGGCGTAATCGAACTCCGCGGCCTGCCCGATGACGATCGGGCCCGAGCCGATCACCATTACTGTACGCCGGGGCATGTCTAGTCAGGATACGCCGGGGCTTCACCGGTCCCTCTGGCGCAGGCGAGGAGACCGATGAAGCGGCCGGATGCTTTAGTGGATCTTCTTCGTCGCTCCCGGACGGCGCTTCGCCGCGAACGGGTTGACTTGCGTGAAGTCGAAGACGTTCGAGAACGGGTTGGCAGCAGCGTCGCGCGTGCCGAGCGGCTGCAGGTTGTAGATCTTCTCGATCAGCGCAAGGATGGAGACCGTCTCGTACTGCGTGTGGTCGACGAAGCCGTGCTTCGCCCACGGCGAGACGATGATGAACGGAACGCGCGTTCCCGCGCCCCAGCGGTCGATCGCAGGCGGCGCGACGTGGTCCCAGCGCCCGCCGTTCTCGTCGTAGGTGATGACGATCGCGGTGTTCTTCCAGTACGGGCTGCTCTGGATCGCCTGCACGAGGCTCGCGACGTGCTGCTGTCCGGCGAGCAGCGAAGCGTAACCGGGGTGTTCGTTGTTCTCGCCGATCGGTTTGATGAACGAGACCGCGGGCAGCGCGTTGTTGTGCAGGTCGGCGAGGAAGTTCGTCTCGTCCTGCAAGTGCGCGGCGCGCCCCGGCGTTCCGTCGGCGTAGTTCGCGTAGTACGCGAACGCTTGGTGGTGGAACTGGAAGTTCGGGTCCGGATTCCCGGCCAGCGCCGCGGCCCAGCCGCCCGAGTACCATTTCCAGCTCACGCCGGCGGCGCTGAGACGGTCGCCGATGGTGGGGTTCGTCTGGTTCGGGACCAGGCTCGTTGCCGGAACGCCGGCCGGGTGCGGGCTGTTCACCGAGAACGACGTGTTCACCGCGAAGCCGTCAGGCGTGACGAAGCCGTCGTGAACGATCTTGCCGCTGCCGTCGAGCGCGAGTTGCTTGCCGCTCGCGTCGACGGTGGCGACCACGGAGGCCGGCGCGTTCGGGAACGTAGGCGCGCAGGCGCAGATCAGGAACTGGTGGTTGAGGAACGAGCCACCGTACGCGCTGTGAAAGCCGTTGTCGGCAATCGTGTACTGCGCGGCGAGCTGGCCTTCGGGCATGTTGGTCGCGTCGAAGGTGCTGAACAGCAGACCCGGGTTGTCGCTCCAGGTCATGAACTTGTCCATCTTCCCGCCGTCGATCTGCGACTGCTCCTGGTAGAAGCGGTGCACGATGTCGCCGGTAAGCTGTGAGGGCTGGATGTAGTTGATCGCGGGGTAGGGACCGACCGGCTTGCCCGCGACGGCGGCGAAATCCGGGTCGGGCGCGCCGTTGATCAGCGGTTGCGGGAGCGTGGTGATCGGCGCGCTCGTCACCTTGTCGATCTGCGGAATCGCCGCCGACCCGTTTGCGAGGCCGTTGGCGCCCGGGAAGCTGCCGTAGAGCGCATCGAAGCTCCAGTTCTCCTGGTAGATCACGACGACGTTCTTGATGTTGCTTTGCAGCACTTGCGTCGGCGTCGGCGAGGGCGTCGCGGTCGGGACGGGCGTCGGCGTTGCGACCGGTCCGGTCGGCGTCGAGCCGCCGCCGGAGGAGTTGCAGGCCGCAAGACCGAGCGTGATCGCCGCGGCGGCGAGGCGGCGTGTGGTACGGACGAAGAAGCCCACTGTGCGTAGATACCTCCAGCGTGCGCGCGAGTCGGTGAAACGAGCGTAGCGTGCGCGGCGATCTCAAAGGATCGCTGAAGGCTGGATTAACCTGCGTTTATTGTCCGAACGTGCCGGAGAACGGGTCGGCCGCGGCGTCCCGGGACCCGAGCGGCTTCAGGCTGTAGACCTTTTCGACGAACGCGAGGATCGAGACGGTCTCGTATTGCTTGTGGTCGACGCTCCCGGAGCGCATCCGCGAGGAGATCAAGATGAACGGGACGCGCGTTCCCGGTCCCCAGCGGTCGACCACGGGCGGCGCGACGTGGTCCCAGCGCCCACCGTTCTCGTCGTAGCTGATGATGATCGCCGCGTCGTTCCAGTAGCGACTGGCCCTGATCGCCGCGACGAGATCCGCGACGTGCTGCTGCCCGGCGACCAGCGTAGCGTATCCCGGGTGCTCGTTGTTCGCGCCGATCGGCTTGACGAACGAGACGTCGGGAAGCGTTCCGCCGTTCAGATCGGCCAGGAAGTCGGACTCGTCTCGCAAGTGCGCTGCCCGGCCCGGCGTTCCGTCGGCGTAGTTGGCGAAGTACGCGAACGGCTGGTGGTGGAATTGGAAGTTCGGGTCCGGATTGCCGGCCAGCGCGTCGTTCCAGCCGCCGGCGTACCACTTCCAGCTCACGTGCGCGTCGTTCATGCGGTCGCCGATCGTCGGCAACGTCTGGTTCGGGACCAGATTCGCGGCCGGCACGGTCTTGGGATGCGGGCTGTTGACCGTGAACGCGGTGTTGACGGCGAAGCCGTCGGGGGTGACGAAACCGTCGTGCACGATCTTCCCGCTGGCGTCGAGGGCGAGCTGCTTCCCGCTCCCGTCGACGGTCGCCACCACGGCGGCGGGCGCGTTCGGGAAGACCGGCGTGCACGCGCAGATCAGCCAGAAATGATTGAGAAACGAGCCGCCGAACGCGCTGTGGAAACCGTTGTCGGCGAGCGTATACCGCGCGGCGAGGCGACCCTCCGGCATCGCGGAGACGTCGAACGTGCTGAACACCAGTCCCGGGTTGTCGCTCCAGGTCATGAACTTGTCCATCTTGCCGCCGTCGATCTGCGACTGCTCTTGATAGAAGCGGTGAACGAGGTCGCCGGTGAGCTGCGCGGGCGAGACGTACTTGCTCGCATCGTACGGCCCGACCGGCATTCCGGCGACGGCGGCGAAGTTCGGATCGGGCACGCTGCCGATAAGCGGCTGCGGGAGGGTCGCGATCGGCGCGCCGGTGACTTTGTCGATCTGCGGGATCGCCGCAGCACCGTCGCTCAGTCCGTTGGCGCCCGCAAATTTCCCGTAGAGCCCGTCGAACGGCCAGTTCTCCTGGTAGATCACGATCACGTGCTTGTACGGCCCCTGCGCCGGTGCGGCGCTTGCGCCGCCGCCCCAGCCGGCGGCGAGGACGACCGTGACGGCCGCGGCGACGAGGCGGCGGGTGTGTCCGGTGAAGCAGCGCACGTTCGTCGATTCCTCCGGCGCGCGATGCGCGCGCAACGTTAACGTTCGATTATCGGGCGGAGCCGTTCGCGCCTCGCGCGAAAGCGCGTGCGCTCCCATGCCGCGCACGCTCCGCATCGTTACCACGCTGGCCGCCGCGATCCTCGCGCTGCTTGCGCGGCCGTCGGGCGCTACGGACCCGCCGCGCACCGCGCTGCCCGACGTCTTTCCCGCGATTCCGCAGGTGCGCGCCGAAGACGGCGTCGCGCGCCTCACGCTGCACGTCGTGCTCGATCCGGTCTCCGGCTATCCGGCGTTCTCGTGGAACGCGCAGCTGGGCGTCGTGCCGACGATTCGCGTGCAGCCGGGTGACACGATCGCGATGACGGTCGTCAACGACATGCGGCCCTTTGCGGGCCGGCCGGACGACGTCAACGTGCACTTTCACGGGCTCACCGTCTCGCCGAAGGCGCCCGGTGACGACGCGCTGACGACGCTGGCGCATCCCGGCCAGACGCTACGGTACCGCGTAGTCATCCCGCGCGACCACGAGCCCGGACTGTACTGGTACCACCCGCACGCCCACGGCGAGACGTATTACGAGGTCACCAACGGGATGTCGGGCGCGATCGTCGTCGAAGGTCTGCAGCGGCACCTCCCGGCGCTGGCCGCGATGCGGGAGCGCGTGATCGTGCTGCGCGACGTGCCGACCGGTCCCGGCTTCGTCGACGACGACATGCCGATGAACGGCACGGCCGGGATCGCCCGGCGCGCGCGCATCGTGCGCTCCGCGACCGGCCCGCCGTGCCGCGCGGAGAACGGCCTCCAGCCGACGCTCAACCGGCAAGCCGACGCGCACATCGGCATCGCGCCCGGCGAGCGCCAGTTCTTTCGCGTCGTGAACGCCGCCGCCGCGCGCTACTACGACCTCTCGGTCGACGACGCCGTGCTGCAGCTGGTCGCGCTCGACGGCGTCCCGCTGGACGCGTATCCCGGGACGCCCCCGACCCGCACCGTGCAGCACGTGCTGATTCCGCCTGCCGGCCGGGCCGAGTTCGTCGTCACGGCGCCGAACCACCCCTCGGTTCTGCGTTCGTCCTGCGTCGACACGGGCCGGTTGGGCGACGCCAACCCGGCGGTAGTGCTGGCGCATCTCGTCGATCAGCCGGCGAGCACGCCGCCGGCGAACGCTGCGCTGCGCGTGGGAGCCGCGCTGCCGATTAACGTGCTTTCAAGCCCGCTTCCGCCGCCGGCCGCACGGCGCACGATCCGGTTCACCGAGGACGAGCGCGGTTTTTACATCGACGGCAAAGCGTTTGCCATGGACGGTCCGCCGGCCGTCGTCGCGCGCTCGGGAACCGTCGAGGAATGGACAGTCGAGAACGCGACCGACGAGTCGCACGACTTCCACGTCCACCAAGTGCACTTCGTCACCGAATCGGTGAACGGAAACGCCGTCGCCGAGCGAACGTGGGCGGACACGGTCGACGTTCCGGCGCAATCGCGGTCGCGCACCGGGCGAACGAACCCCGGACGCGTCCGGCTGCTGATCGACTTTCGCGATCCGGTCGTGCGGGGAACGTTCGTCTACCACTGCCACATCCTCGATCACGAGGACCGCGGCATGATGGCGAAGATCCGGGTGCTCTGAAACGGCGGTGGGGCGCCGCGCCTCCGGCAGCGAAGCGACCGCGATGCGCGCCGTCATCACCGCGGGGGGACTGGTCGACGGAGCGTTCGCGGCAGCGATCGGAACGCGGGTGAAAGCGCTCGCGCCGTTCGGCGCGCGAACGCTGCTCGACGTCGTCCTCGACGCGTGCGCTAGCGCTGGAATCGACGGCGTCGCGGTGATCGGCGATGCCGAGGTGCGCGCGCACCTCGGCACGCGCGAGAGCGTGCGCATTATCGACGCCGCGCTCGACGGGCGCGAGAACGTCTTGCGCGCGCTCGACGCGTGGCCCGGCGAACGGTTCGTCTACCTGACCTCGGACATGCCATTCGCCAGCGCCGCGGGACTGCGCGATGTCATCGAGCGCAGCGGCGAGCTGGCGCTGTCGATGGCGCTCGCCGACGTCGATGAGTACGCAGCGCGCTTCCCCGGCGCGCCGGAGCACAGCGTCGCACTGAGCGGCGAGCGGGTCGCGAACGGCAACGCGTTCGTGATCGCCCCGGAAGCGGTGCGGCCGGCCCACGCCTTCGCGACGAAATTGTTCGAGGCGCGCAAGAGCTTGCCGCGCCTCGCGCTGCTGCTCGGGCCGTCGCTGTGCCTGCGCTACGTGCTGAAACGGCTCACGATCGCGGACTTGGAGGCGTACGGAACGCGCCGGCTCCGCGTGCGCGTCGGCGCGCTGCGCGGCTGCGATCCCGGTCTGTGCTACGATGTTGACACGCTAGCAGACTACACCTACGCCTGCGCGCACGCGGAGGGAACCGCCTGAACGCCGCGCCGTTCGCCGACCCGCGCCGGCTCGGCGCGTTCTGGTTCGGGATCCAGGTTGTCTGGACGTCCGTTCTCGGCGTCGTGCTGCAGGACCGCGTCTCCGCGCTCGCGCCGCATGCCGTCAACGCGTACGCGGCGATCGCCGCCGTCGGCGCGCTCGTCGCGTGCGTCGTGCAGATCGCCGCTGGCTTCGCCTCCGACCGCCATCGGATTCGCGCGGGGAATCGGCGCCTGTTCTACGGGGCCGGGATCGCGCTCGCGATCCCGGCGATCGTCGTCTTGCCTGTCGCGCCGGCGCTTCCCGCACTGTGGATTGCCGTCATCGCGCTGCAGCTCGGGATGAACGTCGCAGGCGGGCCGTACCAAGGGATCGTCGGCGACTACGTCGAGGCGGAGCGGGTCGGGCGCGCCTCGTCGTGGATGAGCGTGCACCAGTTCTCCGGCAGCGTCGTCGGCCTGCTGCTGACGACGGTGCTGCACGGGCCGCTGCTCGGGATCGCGCTGGCGGCGTGTCTCGTCGCCGGGTGGGCGATCACCGATCGCCACGCCGCGAGCTTGCCGCCGATCGCGAACGTTCCGGCCCGGCTCCGCGTCGATGCGAACATGCGCACGGTGATCTTCTCGCGCGCGCTCATCCATGTCGGATTTTACACGCTGTTCGGGTTCTTGTTCTTCTTCGTGCGCGAGTCGCTGCACGTCGGCCTCGCCGATGCGCGGACCACGACCGGAATCCTGTTCCTCGCCTTCACCCTCGCCGGCGTGTTCGGCGCGGTCGCCGCCGGCCGCCCCGCCGACCGCTTCGACAAGCGCGTCGTGATCAGCGTCGCGTGCGCCGCGATCGCAGTCGCGGTAGGCGCGTTCGCCGCCGCGCCGACGTTCTCGATCGCGCTCGTCTGCGCGATCGGCTCGGGCTTCGCGTGGGGCGCGTTCTTCACCGCCGACTGGGCGATCGCGTACGCGGTGTTTCCGCGCGCCGCGCTCGCCTCGGCGATGGGCCTGTGGAACCTCGCGGTCGCGATCCCGCAAGTGGTCGCACCGGCGATCACCGCGCCGCTCGTCGACCGCTTCGATGCGGTCAGCGCCGGGCTCGGTCCACGCGTCGCCCTGGTCTGCGTCATCGTGGAGTTCGCGCTCGGCACCGCGTGGCTGTGGCGGCTGCGGCTGCGGCGAGAGCCCTCGCCGGCCGAATGATCCGGCCGCGGGCGCCAGAATGGCATTTCTGCCTGCTGAACGGGCATGATTGCAGGACAGCGCCGCACTATACTTCGCCGATGAAAAACCTTGCGCTCGCCGTAGCCCTGAGCTCGGCTCTTCTCGCGACGCGCTCGCCGGCCGCCGCCGGCGACGCCGCGCGCGCCGTCGCTGCGGGCGCCGCGGCGAAGCTCGAAGCGTACTACGTCTACCCGTCGCGTGCGCGTGAAGCCGCATCGTTGTTGCGGCGCAATGCTGCGAGCGGCGCCTATGACGGTCTGAAGGCGGACGCGCTCTCGAAGCGGGTGACCGACGACATCGCAACCGTCCTGCACGACAAGCACGTACGGCTCCAGTACTCGGCCGACGTGCTGCCGCCGGCGAAGCCGTCGGGCGAGGGCGAGAGTCCCGAGGAGAAAGCGGCT
>JAFAKB010000099.1 GCA_019235885.1 Candidatus Eremiobacterota bacterium
ACGACGGTGCGGTGCGCGTGCGGCGCCTGCGAGGTCAGGTAGAGCGTCAGCCGTCCGGTCGCGCCGTTCATGTCGGCGACGATCCCGCACGGCTCGAGCGGCGCGGGATGGCAGCGCTGGAACGTGACGCGCTCCTTGACGTGCACGTCTGCGGCGGCGAGCGCGGCGTCGGTCTCCGCGCGCTTCCCGACCTCCCAGTGGTAGATGTGGTTGGTCTTGTTCTCGCGGTCGTCGCGCAGGATCGTCTTGTCCTCACGCGCTTGGAACGGGTCGACAACGGGGTCGAGCGGCTCGTACTCGACGTCGACCAGCTCGGCGCCGTCGACCGCCGCTTCGCGCGAGGTCGCGATCACGCCGGCGACTTCTTGATACTGGTAGAGCGCCTTGCCGACGCACAGCACCATCTGCTTGTCGTAGCCGTGGAAGGTCGGGATCCACGCCAACCCGTGCGCGGCAAGGTCTTCGCCGGTGAGCACCGCGACGACGCCGTCGACGGCGAGCGCCGCCGTCTTGTCGATCTTCACGATCTTCGCGTGCGGATACGGGCTGTGCACCAGCGCGAGGTAGAGCATTCCCGGCAAGCTGATGTCGTCGAGATAGCGGCCGCGGCCTTGCAGGAAGCGCGGGTCTTCCTTGCGCTTCATGCGCTGCCCGAGCGCGTGCTTCTCGGATTCGGGTTCGATCGTCGTGCTCATCGCGATCTCCTTACGACGCAACCGGTTCGGGCTCGGGGGCCGGCGCAGGCTGCTGCAACTCGCCGGCGGCCTGCTGCACCGCTTTGACGATGTTTTGGTAGCCGGTGCAGCGGCACAAGTTTCCGGCGAGCGCCTCGCGGATCTGCGCTTCGCTCGGGCTCGGCTGGTGCGCGAGCAGCGCGTACGACGACATCAGCATCCCCGGCGTGCAGAAGCCGCACTGCAAGCCGTGGCAGTCCCAGAACGCCTGCTGGAGCGGGTGCAGCTTGCCGCCTTGCGCGAGCCCTTCGACCGTGGTGATCTGGTGACCGTCGGCTTGCACGGCGAACGCCGTGCACGACTTCACCGCCCGGTCGCCGTCGAAGACGACGACGCAGCAGCCGCAGCTCGAGGTGTCGCAGCCGACGTGCGTTCCGGTCAGGCCGAGCGACTCGCGCAGAAAGTACGCCAGCAGCGTGCGCGGCTCGACCTCGCGCTGGTACTGCTTGCCGTTGACCGTCACCGAGATCTTCATCGCAAACCCTCCACGCCCAAGTGCTCGAGCGCCGCGGTGAGCGCGCGCCCGACCAGCACCCCGGCCATGTCTTTCTTGAACTCGACCGAGCCGCGCGTGTCGGCCGCGGGATCGGCCAGCTTGCGCGCCGCGTCCGCCGCGGCGCGGATCGCTTCTTTCGTCGGCTTCGCGCCGTGCAGAATTTGCTCGGCTTCGGCGACGCGCCGCGCCGTCGGCCCGGCGGCGCCGATCGCGATCCCCGAGCCGGCGATCGTGCCGTCCTCGGCGAGCGTGACGCGCGCGGCCGCCGACGCGGTGGCGAAGTCGCCGACTTTGCGTTCGATCTTCTGATACGAGCCCCACGTGCGCGGTGGGGGAGTCGGAAAGCGGACCTCGAGCGCGATCTCGCCGTCGCCGACGGCGGTCGCGAACGAGTCGACCAGAAAGTCGTCGATCGCGACGGTGCGCGTCCCGCTGGCGCCGCGGACGACGACCTGCGCGCGGCCGGCGAGCGCGGTCACCGCCCAGTCGCCGGCGGGATCGTTGTGGCACAGGCTGCCGACGACCGTCCCGCTTTGCCGCACCACCGGGTCGGCGACGACCGCCGAGGTCTGCGCGAGCATCGGGTACGCCTCGGCGAGGCGCGGCATCCGCTCGAGCGCCGCGTCGCGCGCGAGCGCGCCGACCGCCAGGACGCCGTCGGTCTCGCGCACGTACGCGAGCTCGTCCAGCCGGTTGATGTCGACCAGCACCGCCGGGCGCGCGAGCCGGAAGCGCATCGCCGGGATCAGCGACTGGCCGCCGGCGAGGACCCGCGCGTCGCCGCCGTACCGCGCGAGCAGCGCCAGCGCCTCGTCGAGCGAGCCGGCGCAATGGTAGTCGAACGGGGCAGGGAACATGGTTGTCCTCCGAGCGCCGCGTCAAATACGTTTTTGGGGGACCGGAGGTTACCGCTTCAGGCAGGGAGCTTCCTGTGAGCGGGTAGGCCGGTGCCGCTTCGCTACGCGTGCGCCCCGCAGCAGGTGCCGTTGCGCCGGCCGCGCGCGCGCAGCGCCGGCGGCGCGGCGGCGATCGGTGCCGCGTAGACGCGTTCGCCGCCGGAGAACGTCGCCAGCACGCGGGTCGACATGATCTCTTCCGGCGCGATGCGCATCGGATCGCGGTCGAGGACGACGAAGTCGGCGTACTTGCCGGGCTCCAGCGTTCCGGCGGCGCCGTCGAGGAAGCACGCGCGCGCGGCCCACGACGTCATCGACTTGAACGCTTCGTCGCGCGTCATGCGCTGGCGCGGATACCAGCCGCCGGGCGGCTGATTCGCCTCGTTCTGCCGCGCGATCGCGGCGTGGAACGTGCGCAGCGAGTTGACCGCCTCGACCGGCGCGTCGGTGCCGTTCGCGATCGGCACGCCGGAGTCGAGCAGCGAGCGCCACGCATACGCGCCGAGCACGCGCTGCGGGCCGAGCCGCGCCTGCGCCCACGGCATGTCGCTGACCTGGTGCGTCGTCTGCATCGAGGCCGTCACGCCGAGCCGCGCGAAGCGCGGAATGTCGTCCGGCGCGAGCACTTGCGCGTGCTCGATGCGCCAGCGGTGATCGTGTACCGCGCGCGAGCGGCGCAGCGCGGCTTCGTACGCGTCGAGGACGACGCGGTTGCCGCGGTCGCCGATCGCGTGCGTGCAGACTTGGAAGCCCGCCGGCAGCGCGCGCTCGCAGACGCTCTGGATCTGCGCCTGCGTGAGCCGCAGCAATCCGGTGTTGCCGGGATCGTCGCTGTACGGCGCGAGCAGCGCCGCGCCGCGCGAGCCGAGCGCGCCGTCGACGTACAACTTGATCGCGCGAACCGAAAGCCGGCCGCCGTGTGCGAGCGTCTGCGGACCGCGCTGCAGCCAGCGCGCGACCAGCTCGTCGTCGCTGCCGGCGAGCATCGCGTGGTTGCGCAGCGTGTAGCGCCCCTCGCGCAGCAGCTCCTCGTACGCGTCGAGCCCGTTCTGGTCGACGCCGGGATCGCCGACCGCGGTCAGTCCCCAGCGGTGGCATTCTTTCAGCGCTGCCTCGCTCGCGCGCACCAATTGCGCGTGCGAGGGCGGTGGGATCGCGCGCCCAATCAGCCCCATCGCGTTATCGACGAAGACGCCGGTCGGCGCACCGCTCGCGTCGCGCAGGATCCGCCCGCCGCTCGGCTCCGCCGTGCTCGCGGTGACGCCGGCGAGCGCCATCGCCTTCGCGTTCGCCAGCAGCGCGTGCCCGTCGACGCGGTGCAGCACGACCGGACGATCCGGAATCGCGGCACTCAGCGCGGCATGATTCGGAAACTGCTTGTCGGGCCAGAGGTTCTGGTCCCAGCCGTCGCCGACGATCCACGGATCGCGCGAGCCGTTCGCGAACGCGACCGTGCGCCGCACGACTTCTTCGTACGACGCGACGTGCGCGAGGTCGACCTCGTGCAGCGCGAGCCCGACCGCGAGAAAGTGCAAGTGCGCGTCGATCAGCCCGGGCCACACGACGGCGTTGCCGAGATCGAGCGACTGCGTCCCCGGCCCGCGCAGCGCACGCATGTCCCCACGTGAGCCCACCAGCGCGATTCGCCCGTCGCGCACCGCGAACGCCTGCGCGAACGGCCAGCTCGGATCGCCGGTGCGGATCGTCGCCGCGCTGACGATCAGATCGGCCCGCCGCCCCGGCGCCGCGGACGCGGCGATCGGCGTACCGGCTACCGCGGCCAACCCGGCAAGAAGCGTGGAGCGACGCATGCGGGCACATTCTCTCGCCGAGCCGGCATTCCCAGCAACCGGCCGTGCGCGCGATACGGCGTCGCGCGGCGGAGGCGTTCAGCGCGCGTCTATGCGCGCGAGGTGACGACGTCGACCATGGCGTCGACGACGTCGGGATCGAAGTGGTCGCCCCGGCCTTCGACGAGCCGCTCGAGCGCTTCGGAAGGCGCGAGCGGCGCGCGGTACGGCCGGCGGCCGATCATCGCGTTGAACGCGTCGGCGACCGCGACGACGCGCGCGACGCCGGGGATCGCTTCGCTGCGCAGCCCGTCGGGATAGCCGCTGCCGTCGAAACGCTCGTGGTGGCTGCGCACGCCCGGCACCAGGTTCGCCACGAGCGGAATGCGCGCGACGATCGCCGCGCCCTCGGCCGCGTGGCGGCGCATGACCGACATCTCTTCCTCGTCGAGCCGGCGCGGTGCGCCAAGGATCTCCGGCGGCGTCGTCACCTTGCCGATGTCGTGGATCAAGCCGGCGCGCGTCACGCGCACGATCGCGGACTTCTCCATCCCGAGCCGCTTGCCGAGCCGCGCGCACCACGACGAGACCGCGCGCGAGTGCTCGGCGGTCAGCACGTCGCTCTGGTGCAGCTCGGTCAGCAGCCGGTCCAGCACGACGTCGACCTCGTCGACCGCTTCGTGACGCGCCGGCGCTTTGACCAGCCGCGGGCGCGAGACGATCGGCTGGACCTCGGCGCGCAGCCGCGCGGCGACGCTGCGGTGCGTGCGCGCGATGACGTCCAGCGCAGCCGAGATCGCCTCGTCGGCGGGGACGATCCCGGCGTAGCGCTCGCAAACGCGGTCGACCCAGGCGCACAGCAGCTTCGGATCGCCGCTCGCCAGCGCGGCCGCGCAGCGCTCGACGAAGCGCAGCGCGACGATCTTCACCGCGATCGTCCGGTCGGCGGGCGCGAGCTGCGCGACCGCGGCGCGCGCGATCGCGAGGTTGCGGATGCGCAGCTCGGCGGCGGCTCCGTCGCCGTCGTCGTGCGGCCGAACGGCGTGCAGCTCGATCACGGCGCCACCGCCTCCCGGCGCGCCGCGGACGACTCCGCTTCCAGCGCCTCGAGCGGAAGCATCCCGATGAACCGTCCGACCCCGCCCAGCTCGAACTGCGCGAGCATCTCGATCGCCTCGTCGAGCGCGAACAGGGCGGCGGCTTCGTTCGTTCGGCACGCGCACAGCGCGCCGACCGCGTCGAGCAGCGGGAAGAAGCGCGCGCAGCCCGCACCGGCGTCACGGCGCGCTTCCGCGAGCAAGTCGTGCGCGTCGTCGTCGCGGCCGAGCAGCAGCTCGGCGAGAATCAAGTACGCGCGCGTGCGCAGCGCCAGCGGCTGGCTCGTGTCGATGCGCAGCAGCAGCTCGCGGCTGCGCAGGAGGGCCTCGAACGCCGCGTCCGGCTTGCCGGCCGCAACGGCGTAGACGGCGACCTCCGCCCAGCGGTACGCGATGCGGTCGTCGTCGAAGAGGTTCTGCGCGCCGTGCGCGAGCAAGTCGTACGCGTGCCCGAAGCGGCCGTCCCAGGTCGCGCGCAGCGCTTGCGCCGGGAGCAGCGCCTCGGTGACGGTCGGCGTGATCAGCAGCTGCATCTCGCGCAGCTGCGCGTCGAGCCGCTCGATCGCGCGCACGTCGCCGGCGTCGACCTCGATCGAGTGCGCGTTCAGGATCGCGTACAGCCGCAGCGCGTCGTTGCCGGCTTTGCGACCGGCCTCTTCGAGCCGCGCCAGCCAGCGGCGGGCCGCCGGAACGTCGCCGTCGTGCAGCATCGCGACGTTGAAGAGCACGCTCAGAGCGCGGGCGGAGAGGTCGTAGAGGAACGTCTCGTCGGCCCGCGCCAGCGCGCGTTCGGCCAAGTCGCGCGCCGAGTCGTAGTCGCCCTCGTTGAGCGCGACGTACGAGGCCTGGTGCAGCACCCGCGCGCGCAGGCCGTCGTCCTTCATTCCCGGCACGCGGATCAGCGCACGGCGCACCGCGGCGCGCGCGTCTTCGGGCCGGTGCGCTTCGACGTACGCGGTGCCCAGCAGCGCCCACATCGCGGCGTCCGCGTCGGCGCTCGAGCGCGCCTCGCCGCGCGCGGCTTCGGCCTCGAGCAGCTCGACGACGTCGCTGCGCCCGCGGCGCACCAAGTCCATCCCGTAGCGGATCACGATCTCGCGCCGCTCCGGATCGTGCGCGGCGTCGATCGCGATCCGGAACCACGCTTCGGAGACGTCGAAGCTTTGATCGAGCGAGGCGAGCGCCGCTTTCATCGCCAGCACCACCGGCCGCCGCGCGAAGGCGTCCTCCGAGAGCGCGGCGAGCGCGCGGCGAACCGTCTCGACGTCGCCTTGGTCGAGCGCGCCGAACCCGTTCGCCGCCAGCGTCTCGGCGAGCTTGTCGTCGTCGCCGGCGCGCACGCGCAGCGCGACGGCTTCGTCCCAGCGGCCGACGCGCTGCAGCGCCGCCGCGGCGCGGTCGAGGATCACGTCGCGCTCGGGGAGCTCGTTCGCGCGCGCCCACAGCCGCGCGCGGTACGGCTCGTAGTACGCGTAGTCGTCCTCGTCGAGCGCGTAGACGAGACCCGAGGCCAGCAGCGCGCGCAGGGTGGTGCGCTCGCACTCGAGCGCGGCCAGGATGCGCGCGTCGAAGCGGCCGAACAGCGCGGTCTCGTAGACGCGCTCGCGGTCGCGGGTGCCGAACCGCGCGAGCGCCATCGCGACCAGACGGTCGTAGACGTCGTCCGGCGCGCAGGAGTCGTCGTAGCGCCCGGTCGCGAGCGCCGCGCTGAGCCCGAGCGGCCAGCCGCCGGTGCGCTCGTGCAGCTCCGCGAGCTGGCGCGCGTCGACGTCGGCGTAGAGCGACGCCGCGGCTTCGGCGAGCTCCTCGTAGCGCACGCGCAGGTCGGCCGACTCGATCGGCAGCTCCGCGATGCCGGTCGCCAGCCAGCGCGGCAGCGGCAGAAACGTCGCTTCGCGCGCGATGAGGATCCAGCGCAGGTCGCGCGCGGTCGCTTCGATGAGCGCGGCGAGAAACGCGGTCGTGCGCGGCTCGCCCAGCACGTGGTGCAGCTCGTCGAGCACGACCGTGGTCGAGACGCCGGTGAGGTGCTCGCGCGCCCAGCTCAGCGCGGCCGCTTCGCCGTCGGCTTGCGCGAGCTGCAGCGAGGCCGGTCCGGCCGAGGAGGCCATCGCGGGGTTCGCTTTGCCGAACGCGCCGGCGAGCCCGCGCAAGAACTCGCCCGGGCTCGCGTGTTCCGGTCCGGCCGCGAAGCGCACGTGCGCGACGCTGCGCAGCGCGAGATAGTCGCGGATCAAGGTGCTCTTGCCGAGCCCCTCGTCGCCGATGACGAGCGTCACCGGCGCGCGGCGCGCCGCGTCGATTCGCGCGTGGAGACGCTCCCGCGAGAACCGTTGCAGCGCGCCGTGCGGCCGGCGTTCGCCCGTCATGCCGAGCTCAGAACCCGGCCAGACCGTTGGGGCTGCCGAGCGTCGCGCCGCCGAGCACGTTCAACTGGCTCGCGTTCGCGTACAGGCTCGGCGCGCCGACCGTCGCGGCGCCGTAGTCGTTCGCCGCCGCGTAGAGCCCGGCGACGAACGGCGCGCCGGCGCTCGTTCCCCCGAGCACGACCCAGCCCTTTTCGGCGCTGCTGTAGACCGCGATGCCGGGGTTGTAGTCGGCGATCACCGAGACGTCGGGGACCGCACGGCCGGTCGTGCAGGCCGAGCCGTTCTGCCACGCCGGGACGGCGAACATGATGCTGCAGCCGGCCCCGGTGTTCGCCCACGAAGTCTCGGTCCAACCGCGGGCGGTCGTGCCGTCCTGCGTCAGCGTCGTCCCGCCGACCGAGGTCACGTAGGGCGAGGAGGCGGGAAACTCGACCTGGCCGAGGTCGCCGGCGCTGGCCGTGATCGCGATCCCCGGATGGTTGAACGCGGCTTGCGCACCGGGGTCGATGTTGGGCGCGTTGCCGCCGCCTTCCAGGACGCCCCAGCTGTTGCTGATCGCTGCCGGGTTGTAGCCCGCGGCGACGTTCACCGCGTTCGCGAGGCTGTCGAGGTCTTGCCCGGCGGACTCGACCAGCGTCAGCCGGCAGGTCGGGCACGCCGCGGACGCCATGGCCAGGTCGAGAGCGATCTCATCTGCCCACGTCGTCGCGGCCGATCCGGCGGCCGCGGGTCCCCCCGGCGGTGGGGGTGGCGGCGGAGGGCCGGTCAGGACGACCTTGGTGAAGCAGCCGTTCTTCGAGGTGCAGGCCGGCAGGCCGAACTGGCTGCGGTAGGTCGCGAGATCATCCTCGGCGTGCTTGTCCTCGAACGCGTCGACGATCGCGATCAGCGGGCCGTTCGGAACCGCGCCGCTCGCGGTCGGCGTCAGGTTGTAGGCGCTGCGAAGCTGCGCCGGGGTGAGCCCGCCGACGGGCGTCTTGGACGGTGGAAGCTTGGGATTCTTTTGCACCCCGCAGCTCGCGTCTTTGGCGTCTCCGTCGTCGCAGCTTTGGTTCTCGGCCGGCACCGGGGTGGGCGAAACAGCCGGAAGAGCGCGCGCGATGTTGTTCGAGATGCGACCGCCGCCGCCGCTGTGCGGCGCCAGCGAGACGCCGCTCGAGGCTGCGCAGCCGGCGGCCACGGCGAGCGCTGCCGCCGCGAGCAATGCCTTGAGCGGGGTGATCCGGGGCGCGTCCTGCGCCGGAGCCGGCCGGTCGAACGGCGGGAGCGGGCGCGTGACGTCGGGGGCCGTCGGTGCTTGCTTCATCCGTGAAGAACCTTCTAGCGGCCGGCTCTGCATCCGGACCGGCCGCGAGCGTCAGGTGATGTGCGTTGCGGCCGGCCGCCCAGCACGGCCGCGACGTTCCTAGGTCCGAAGACCCAGGCCTAACGTCGGAATACCCCAATTTTGGGGGTTGGCAAACTCTTTTCGGCTCGAAAACCGACGGTAGCGGACGTTTTGACTGAACCGTCAGCCTGCGGGCCGCGGGTTGAAGCTCGCGCGTGCGACGAAGACGTCGCCCGCGAGGACGAGGAACGCTTCCAGCAGCGCGGCGGCGGTGTGAACCGGCGGCACCACGACGAGTCCATCGCCGTTGCGCGCCAGCAGGTGCGGCTTGCTCTCGTCGTCTTCGCGCACGCCGCAGATCGACGCGGCGTACGTCTCGAGCGCTGGAACGTTGGTCAGCGCGGCGACCGCGACGCCCGGGATGCTCTCGATCGCGAAGAACAGGTCGCGCGTCTCGAGCAGGACGCTCGCGAAGCTCGCCGGCCGTTCCTTCGGCGCGTCCTCGACCCGGACGCCGGCCGGCGCGTCGAGCTGCGGCGGCGGCCGGCGGACGAACCGCACCTGCAGCGGCAGCGGCGCCGAGCGTGCCTGCAACTGCGTGGCCAGCGTGCCGAGCTCGCGCGCGAAGTCGAACAAGGCTGCGTTCGCAGCGCTCGCGGCGTTGTCGGCGGCGAGCGCTGCCTCTGCGGCGCGCTGGTAGTCCAGGTCGAGCGGCATTCTCCGCTTGTTCCCAGGCCGGAGAATTTTCTTCACTTCGCCGCGCGCGTCAGCCGCCCGGAACGTCGATGGGGCGCTCGCGGTGGAGCAGCAGCCAGTCGCCGTTCTCGATGAGCGCCTCACGCCCGAGATCGCGCAGGACGTCGCGCGCGGCGGGGAGGTTCTGTTCCGGAGATTCTTCGATGAGCGACTTCAGGTGCGTCGCCGCTCGCGCGAAGATGAGCTGCATGCGGCGGTATTGCTTGACGTGCGAAGACCAGGCGCGCTTCTCGCTGTAGTTGTGAAGCAACCCCGCGATCACGGCGCTCAGCGCGACCGCGACGACGAACCGCTCGCGCACGGCTCCGTCGA
This sequence comes from Candidatus Eremiobacterota bacterium, assembly GCA_019235885.1. Classification (GTDB taxonomy): domain Bacteria; phylum Vulcanimicrobiota; class Vulcanimicrobiia; order Vulcanimicrobiales; family Vulcanimicrobiaceae; genus Vulcanimicrobium. The sequence goes on from JAFAKB010000099.1 coordinate 9,778, forward strand.
GATCCGTGCGGTTCAAGCCGAGGTAGACGGCGACGACGAGCGCGACGACAAGGCCGCCGGCGAACGCAACCGAAGCCGCCGCGTTGAACGCCTCGGCTTTGCGCTCTTCCTTGAGCGCGGCGCGCTCAAACCAGGTGCCCTGGCCGAGGATCCAATCGTCGTACACCGCTTGAAGCCGTTCGGCGAGCGGCCGCCTTTCGGGCGCGCGAACCTCCGCCGCGTCGGCGAGGACCCTGCAAGACCGGATCGAGTCGCGGATCCAGTCGAGCTCGCTCTTCTGCTTGCGCAGGTAGTAGCCGGCGACCGAGTCGGCGATTCCGGCGACGCGCCAGAAGTGAAGGATGCGCAAGCCCTCGGCGAGTGCGCGGTAGTCCTGATAACGCTCTTCGAACGCCGCGCGCCGGGCGAACAGAAAGATGATCGTGGCAGCCACGAAGCCCAGCGCGTCGGCGGCGAGCCAGCCGGGACTGCCGTGCAGATGCGCGTACACTTCGAAGGCGGTGACCGAGAGGCCGACGATCCAGAAGATGGCGAGCAGCGCGCGATACGCCTTCTGCTGGTAGACGATGGCGAGCCTGTCGGCGATCGCGTGCAGCTCGCCGGCCGGCGATCGCAGCTCGGTTTCCGGCGCCGCCGGAACTCCTTGCTGCAGCGCATCGCGGTTGAACGTGTCGACGCGCCGGTAAATGCGGTCGTAGAACGCCGCGGCTTCGCCGCGATCGTTCCAACTCTGCGGGTACAGCACCTCGAGCGCGAACGCCTTGTCGGGAACCGCCTCGATGTGAGCGCGCGGCGTCGTGATGTGATAGACGGGGCCGCTTTCGAAGCCGTCGAGCGGGCTCGGCCGCCGAGCATACGGCTCGGGCACGCCGCGCAGCTTGTACTCCACGATGCACGCGGTGCCGCCGACGCGGCCGGGGTTCCGGCCGTCCCACAGCGCGATCAGCACGTCGCTGTTGACGGCGATGTACGCTCCCGCCGCCGCGTAGCGCCGGTCGCGCGCGTCGCCTTCGAGCGGCGCGCCGGCTGGATGATCGGGGTCGGTGAACGGGACGACGAACAGCGCTTGCGCCTGCGCTCGAAAGCGCTCGAACTCCGCTAGCGATTCGGGCGCAGTGAAGTCGGTCCGATAGTCTTCTTCCGGCATCGGGATCGGTGCGATGAGCGTCGCTCCGTGGGCCAGACCGACGCGCGCGACGAGACGGTCGGCGCCCTCCGCCAACGCCGACAGCACGACGAGCGGCGTGTGCGGAAAGTCGCGCTTCAGCCGGGCGAAGATCGTCTCGACTTCGGCCTCCAGCCGCGGGCAGTCGGCGGGGCGCAGGTCACGGTGACCCGTGACGCCGACGATGAGCGGGAGCTTCCCTTGCGGATTCGCCGTCGGTTCCATTCCTCACGCGTCTCGCGGCTGGTTGGGGGAACGTTGTCGTACTAGGAGGTTACACCGTTCGCCGGGCCAGCTCCGCCACCGCAAAGCTGCGGCGGCGGGAACGCGGTTTGCCGGTCCCGTACGAGCCGACCATGCCGAACGGACGCACGCCGCCGACCTCGATCTACGTGATGGCCTACGATCAGTGCGACGAGCTCGATGTCGTCGGGCCGTGCGGGGTGTTCGCGGCGGCGAACTTCTTTCTGAGCCAAAAGCGAAGCGACGACGACCCGCAACCGCGCGGGAAGACCTTCACCGTGCGTGTCGTCGCGGTCGACGACTCAGGCGCGGTCGAAGCGCAGGGTTCCGCCGGGCCGCTGTATTTCGTGACGGGCATACAGGGGCTCACGCTCGGCGTCGAGCCCTGGGACGGCGACGATCTGCCCGACCTGCTATTCGTCGCCGGCGGCAATACCGAGGCCGGCACCGGGATCCGCCGTCAGGCGGAGAACAAGGCGTTCATCGGCGCGATCGCGCGGCAGCACACGGCGGGCAAGCAGGTCGTCTCGCTGTGCACCGGCGTGCTCGGCCTCCTCAAGGCCGGCATCCTGCGCGGGCGTCGCATCACCGGCCATCCGGACGTGCTCAACGAGCTGGTGCAGAGCGGCGCGCACGTGTTCAACCCGGACTGGGAAGCGCGCGTCGTCGACGACGGCGACCTCATCACGGCGGGCGGCGTCACCTCGGGGATCGACGAAGCGCTGCACATCGTGCGCGCGTTCTGGCCCGACGATCCGCAGCTCGAAAGCGACGTGCGCGACTTTATCGACTTTCGCTACCGCAGCCCGATCGTCGGCCCGCCCTCATCGTAGCGACGGCGCTTAGAGCTTCGGCTGGAACTGCGGGTCGCCGAACTGCCAGAGCAGGAACGCGTACTCGTCCGCGTTCAGCGCGACCGCTTGCGCGCGGCCGCTCCCGATCAGCCCGTGGCCGCCTTCGTAGTCGACGCGCAGCAGCACGGGCTTCCCGCTCGCGCTGTCGTACTGCAGCGCGGCGGTCATCTTCGCCGCCTGCCACGGGTCGACGCGTGGATCGTTGATTCCGGTCGTCAGCATCACCGCCGGGTACTTCGTCCCCTTGACGAGGTGGTGGAACGCGCTGGTCGCGTACAGGTTCTTGAAGCCCTGCTCCGTCTTCACCGAGCCGAACTCGGGGACGTTCGGCAAACCGTTCGGCGTCGTCTCGATCCGCAGCTGATCCGAGACGGGGACTTCGTCGAGCACCGCCGCGAAGACGCTCGGCGCGGTGGTGATCGCACCGCCCATCGTGATCCCGCCCGCGCTGCCGCCGCGCGCGCCGAGCTTCGCCGGCGAGGTGTAGCCCTTCGCTTCCAGCCATCGCGCGCAGTCGACGAAGTCGCTGATCGTCTTCACCTTGTTCGCGTCCTTGCCGGCAAGGTGCCATTCTTCGCCGTACTCGCCGCCGCCGCGCACGTGGCAGACCGCATAGACGCCGCCCTGCTCGAACCACGCCATGCGCGCGGCCGAGAAGCCTGGGCTGATCGGAATCGCGTACGCTCCGTACGCGTACAAGACGGTCGGGTTCGATCCGTCGAGCTTCAGGTCGCGGCGGTGGACGATCGAGAGCGGAACCGGCGTCCCGTCGGATGCGGGCACCTTCACCTCGTCCGCGACGATGTTCGAGAAGTCGACCGGCGAGGGCGGGTCGAGCTTCGTGTCGACCAGCGCGTTCGCTTGCGCGTCGTACGCGTACCACAGCGGCGAGGCGGTCCACGAGGTGAGCTGCGCCAGGAAGCCGGGACGGTCGTACTCGGTCGCGAGGCCCGTGACGCTTCCGTTCACCGGGAGCGGGACGTCGCGCGTCGAGCCGTCGTAGCCGACGCGCGTGATGCGGCCTAGGCCGTCCTCGCGCGAAGCGACGTAGAGCGCGTCGCTCGCGGTGGCGAGCCCGTCGATGACGCGCGTTCCCGCGGGAACGACGTCGGTCGCCCGCGCGATCGAGCCCGTCGCGACGTCGAACTTGACGATCTTGTAGCGCGGCGCGTCCTTCGCGGTCATCGCGTAGACGGTGCTGCCGTGAATCGCCGCGTTCGTCACCTTGTCCGCGGGGCGGATCACGAGCTTCCATTGTATCGTGGCTGGGTTCGCGAGCGCGCTCTTCGGCGCGGCATAGACGCTCACGAACGGATCCACGCCGTTGACGAGCACGCCGCCGACGTACGGGGACTCCGGCGAGACGCCGACCGAGGCGAACGCGCTCGGCGGCACCTCGAGGTTCGGATCGACGCCGGCGCCGAACACCGCGACGTCGGCACTCCCCGGCTGCCCGACGACGTGGCGGTACGTGCGAACGTTCTGGTACTTCGCCATCGGCGAGCCGCCCGGCGGAATCGCTTGGCGCTTCATGTAGTAGAACGCCTTGTCGTCATCGGCCCACGAGGTCACGCCGAAGTCGGCGAGGTCGGACGCGTCGGGAAGCGTCTTGCCGCTCGCGACGTCGACGACGCGGACGACCGCGTTTTCCGAGCCGCCCGCGGCGAGCCCGTAGGCGACCCGCGCGCCGTCGTTCGAGACGCTGAAGAACGCGATCGCCTGGCGCGGCCCCGGGAGCTTGTCGGGATCGACGAGGACGCGTTCGGCGCCACCGATTCCGGAGCGCACGTAGAGCTTCATCGAGTTCGCGCCCGGCGGCAGCTTCTGGTAGAAGTACGCGCCGTGGCGTGCGACGACGTCGGCGGAAACGTTCGAGGTCTCCGAGAGCTCGAGCAGCCGCGCGGCGAGCGCGGCGCGCCCGGGAATCGCGTCGAGGATCGTGCGCGTGCGGTCGTTCTGCGCCTTGAGGAACGCCTGCAGGTCCGGGCCGCCGCTCTCCATCCAGCGGTACGGGTCGACGACCGCCGTTCCGAAGTAGGTGTCGGTGACCGGGATGCGTTTCGCTACCGGCGGCGGCGGGAGCGCTGCCTGCGCAAGCGCCGTGCCGGCCAGCACGGCGGCGGCGGCGAGGGCAGCGACCTTCGGGACCATACCGGACGGGTGGGACGCCGGAGGCCGTCCCACCTGCTCCGAACGAATGCGGAGGTCCGGCTCCGAAGCCGTCCGCGGGCGGCTCGGGTTGGAGAGGAAAACGATGCAACGAGAACCCCCTCGCCCGTGTTCTTCCGGCAGCCCAACATCTGTCGGAGAAGACCATGATCCTCATTCTCGTGCTGCTCACCGTCGTCGCGATCGGCCTCGCCGCGATCGCGCTGGCGGAACCGCGCCGCTCGCCGTACGCGGGCGTGTGGAACGACGAGACCGAACGGCGGTTGCTCCGTGACCGTTCCGCCGGCCGCGTCTGGTGGTGAGGTGGCCGTTGTCTGCCCGGCCGACAGCTTCGATGCCGACGCGCTGCTCGCCGGAGCGCTGGCGCGCGACCTCGATCGCGCGTTCGAGCAGCTCGTCGTCGCGTACCGCGTGCGCGTCGTGACGTTCGTCGCGCGGATGCTGCACGACGACGCGCGCGCCGAGGACGTCGCGCAAGACGTCTTCGTGCGCGCGTACCGCGCGCTGCGCACCTATCCGGCGCAGCGCATCGCCGACCTGCGGCTGCGCTCGTGGTTGTTCGCGATCGCGCACAACCTCACGCGCAACGTGTTTCGCGACGCACCGCCGCCGGCCGAGCCGCTCGAATACGCCGACGGCGCGCCGCGCGCGGAATTGCTCGCTCCTGAACCGGGGCCGGAGCAGCTCGCGCTGCGCGGTGAAGCGTGGCGGTCGGTCGACGCGGCGATCGCTCAGCTCACGCCGGCGCTGCGCGCCGCGTTCGTGCTGCGCTACGTCGACGAGCTGCCCTACGACGAGATCGCCGCGACGCTCGGTCAACCGGTCGGGACCGTGAAGGCGTCGGCCCACCGCGGCCTGCTCGCCGTGCGCGCGCAACTGGGAGCGAACGATGGCTGATCTGCGCGACTTCGGATTCGCGACGCGACGCACCGTGCCGCACGACTTCACCACCAAGATCTTCGCGGAGATCGGACTCGACCGCTACGTCGTCGCGACCTCGGTCCTCGGTGACGTCTATCTGGCCTGGAGCGCGCACGGCGTCTCGGCGGTTCGGCTCGCCGGCGACGAAGCGGCGTTCGAAGCCTGGTACCGCGAACGGTTCGACTGCAATTGCGTGCCGGCGCTGGAAGACGACGAGATCGCCTCGGCGGCGCGCGCGAAGCTGGGGGGCGAAGACGCCGAGGTGCCGATCGATCTGCGGTCGTGCTCGGACTTCGAGCAGCGCGTGCTGCGCAAGGCGAGCGAGATCGGGCGGGGCCACGCGCGGCCGTACGGCTGGCTCGCGCGCGAGCTCGGCGCGCCGGACGCGAAGCGCGCGGTCGGGAACGCGCTCGCGAGCAACCCGGTTCCGCTGCTGATCCCGTGTCATCGCGTGATCCGCGCCGACAACACGAGCGGCAACTACGTCTTCGGCAGCGAGGCGAAGCAGCGGCTGTTGGAGCGCGAAGGGCTCGACTTCGAAGCGCTCGCCGCGTACTCGCGGCGCGGTTTCCGCTACGTCGGCTGCGAGCGCGGATGGTTTTGTCTGCCGACCTGCGGTGACGTCCTGAGCGAGCTCGACGACGGCGCGCATTTCGGTCTGCGTGACCTGGACGACGCGCACGCTCACGGCCTGAGGCCGTGCGGAATTTGTCGTCCGGTGGCGGCGTAGAGGCGCGCCACGAAGACCGTGCCGAGACCGAACCACAGCGCCGCGAACGCGAAGGCGAGCGCGTAGCCGAGCTGCGGCGAGACCGGTTTGCTCGCGGCCAGCACGAGGCCCGTCAAACCGGGCGCGATCATCTGCGGCAGCACGAACGAGGTGTGCCAGATCCCCATGTCCTTCCCGGCGTCGGCGAGGTCGGGAAGGACTGCGATCGCGAGCGCCCAGTCCACCGCTTGGTACGCGCAGTTCGCCGCGCCGTACGCCAGCGCGAGCGCGATCGTCGCGTACCATGACGGGTGGTAGACGATCGCGACGAACGCCGCCGCCGCGAGCGCCATCAGCGCCGAGGTGACGACGACGATCCGCAGCGGTCCGACGCGGTCGCCGATGCGCCCGGCGTACAGCGCCGCCGGGACGCCGGCGAGCGCCGCGGCGCCGAGCAGCAGGCCGCCGTTCGTCGCCGGGTTCGGCACGTGCACGACGTCGCCGAGAAAGTACTGGAAGAACTCGTAGACCGAGTAGATGCCCATCGTGACCAGCGCGCGCGTCGCCAGCACGACGTAGAACGCGCGGTGCGCGCGCAGCGGCGGAAAGAACGGGCGTGATTCGATCTGCGGGCGCGCGGCGCGCTCGTCGCCGTGGCGGTAGACCGTCGTGAAGGTGAGCAGCAGCGAGGCGGCGAGCGCGGCGGCGATGAACAGGTACGCGGCGCGAAAGTCGCCGCGCTGCGCGAACGGTCCGCAAACGACGGCGCCGGCGACCGTTCCGAGCACCGTCATCACCATCATCCACGCGCTTGCCGTGCCGCGCGCGTCGGGCGGAACGCGGTCGGGGATCGTCGCCGCGTACGGTCCGCCCCAGACGTTCGTCGTGAGCTGCAGCGCGAGGACGGCCGCGGCGAACGCGATCAGCGAACCGTGCGCGCCGAATCCCGCGAGCAGCAACAGCGCGCCGACCGTCGCGAGCCCGCCGCCGGCCACGAACGGCCGGCGGTCGCGCGCGCGGTCGGAGAGCGCGCCGGCGAGCGGCGTGACGACGAGCGCGACGAGCGCGCCGAGATCCATCACGATCCCGAGCAAGAGCTCTTTGTTCTGCGGCGCGAGCGCTTGCACGTGCGCCGGCAGGACGACCGGCAACAGCGCCCCCCACTGCAGGTTGTACGCGAACCAGGGCGCAGCAAGCGCGAGCTGCGTGCCGAGCGAGAGCCGCACTACGGCGTGCCGGGAGGGCGGAAGACGTCGTGCAGCGCCGGCGGAACGTGGACCCAGCCCGCTTGCACGAAACCAAGCACGATCCCGAGCAGCACGATCAGCGCGCCCCCGGCGAGGAACGGGCGCGTCAGCCCGCGGCGTTTCTCGTCGACCTCGCTCTCCCAGGGGCGCAGATACCAGGCGGCGCCGGCGGTGACGACGACCGAGCACAGCATGGTGAAGATCAGGGTGTACTTCGGCACGAGCGCGTCCGCGATAATATGACCGACCTCGGTCGCGTAGATCGCGACGAACAGCAGCTCGAGCCACTCGACCTTCACCTGCACGTCGGCGACTACGCGCGCGTGCTCGATCACCTGCTTCGTCTGCAAGCCCAGCGTCTCGGCGTGGTTGACGTCGCGGAACGTCTCCAGGACGCGCTCGAACCCGGCCTCGTCGATGAAGCCTTCGATCACCTCGCCGTCATCCGCCGCGAGCTCGCGGCGCAGCCGGCCCATCCGCGTCATCAGCTCTTCGCCGGCCTTCACACGGGCCGGCAGATCCTCGGCGGCGCCGCCGCACACCGCGTCGAGACCGCGTGCCAGCGTGACGATCTCGGTGAACTGGCCCTCGAGCCGTTCGGCGGCCTCGCGCTCGGCGCGGACGTACGCGACGGCGGCGCCGCGACGTCCCCACACGGCGAGCAACCCGTGGCGCCGGAAGACGTGCGCGCGCGCGTGCTCCGGCATCGGCGCGGTGTCGGGTGCGTCGAAGAGCGCGCACCACAAGCGCGTCGCGACCTGCGCCGCTAGCGCGTCGTTCAGCACGTCGACGGCGTCGTTCAGCGTGACCGAGGCGAAGCGGTACGCGGGCGGCTCGTCGTGCCGCTGCAGCGCGCCGGCGTACGCCCAGCTCTCGAGCTCGGCGCGCACCAGCGCCGCGACGGGATCGTCGAGCAGGTCCGCGCGCGTTCCGGCCGGACCGAGGGCGGTGCCGGCGTTCGGCGAGACGACGATCGTGCACTCGTAGCTGGCGCCGTCATACCACGGATCGGTGAAGAGCGCTCCGCGGCCCCCGGCGCGCGCTTCGAAACCGCTGCGCGGCGGGCGCGCGCGGGGGTCGGCGTTCGCCGCGCGGAGCGCTGCGATCTCCGCGCGCTGCAGCCGTTCCCAGACCGGATAGAGGTGAAGCCTGCGACCCGGATCGGGATCGAGCGAGACGTAGTACGCCGGCGGCGCGTCGTCGCGAGCGGAGTACGCGACGCACGTGAAGCTGAAGCCTTGGCCGAGCGAGCTGTTGCGCTCGTCGATGCGCGCCCACTCTTTGAAGAGCAGGCACTCCGGATCGCGCAGATAGACCCCGTCGACGGCGCGCCGTTCGGCGCCCTGCCCGAGCTCCGAGGGCTCACCGTCGCCTTCGTCGCGCAACGGGGCCGCGCACGTGCGCGCGTACGCCGCCGCGAAGTCCGGCGGCCCGACCGGGACGAACACGATCCCGGTTCGCGCGCGGGCGAGGTCACGCTCGTAGTGCTCGTTCTCGCGCGCCAGCATCGCAAGCTCGGGCGCGAACGCCGGGCTGTTCGCCAGCACCGAATCGTAGTGCGGGTTCGCGCCGTCGATCAGCCGCGCGCGCACCTCGTTGAAGAACTCGAGCGCGCCGTTCTCGTCGGCGTAGTACGGCCGCCCGCGCGAGAGCGCGGCGTAGAGCACCGAGTGCAGTGCCTCGTTGCGCGCGCAGTAGATGCGGCGCGCGTGATCGACGCAGGCCGCGTACCCGGCGAGCTGCACCGCCCAGCCGAAGCGCGGCGGACAGCGCGCCCCGACCAGCGGCGAGAACCAGTCGATCCGGCGGATGCGGCCGTGCTCCCCTTCGACGTCGTACCAGCCGCGCGCGTCGATGCCGTGCGCGCGCCAGTCGAGCTGCTCGTCCTCTTCGATCAGCCAGCGGGCCAGATACATCGCGGCGAAGGCGTCGAAGTCCGGGTCGCGGTGGGCGACCAGCCAGACGACCTCGGCGCCGTTTCCGGCGAAGCGCGCGCGAATCGCCTCGGCGCGGTGCAGCACTGCCGCCGCCGCGCACGGCGCGCTCCCGGCGGCGACGAAGTGATGGTCGAGGATCGGCGCGTTCTCGCCTTCGGTCCCGTACGCGCGGCCGCCCACGTCGACGGCGAGCTCGTTCTCGTAGAGCGCGCTCGGGTTCGCATGGTCGTCGGGCGCGCGCAGTCCGGCCGCCGGCGTGAACTGCGTGCCGTAGCCGACGAAGCGGTAGCGGAAGAGCTTCGTGCGGAGCTTAGGTGCCGCGATGTCCATCGTTCACCGTCCTCGCGATGTCGCGCGCGATCTGCCCGAAGGAGAAGACGACGCTGTAGTGCGACGCCTGCAGATCGATCCGCTGCGGCTCGCCGTACACCTCCCACAAGCGCTCCTGAAACGCGCGCGGGATGATCCCGTCGTAGAGCGTGACGTACTGGCGGCGCGTGCGCGCGCGCGAGTGCCGGCCGACGATTGCCATGTCGGTGATCGACCACGCGCGCGAGAGCGCCTCGCACCCGACGCCCCGTTCGATCAGCGCGGCCTTGATCTTGCGCGTGAGCAGGCTCTCCCAGGTGATCGCGCCCAGCCCCGCGCCGGACATGATCGGAAAGACGTAGTCGACCGCTTCGCCGAGCGTCGCGAGCCCGGCTTGAAAGCCGCCGCTGGAGATCCCGATCAAGCCGACCGCGTCGTAGTCGCCGCGCAAGAGCCGGATCAGCGCGCGGATCTCGGCGACGAGCTGGCGGAAGTTCGCGACCGTCCAGAACAGGTTCTGGCTGATGAAGTACTCGCCGCTCCACGAGCCTTTCGGCGCGCGCGCGAGGTGGTACGGAACGGTGAGCAGCAGCACGTCGATCCCCTCCCGCGCGAGCGCGCGGCACCAGCGCTCTTCCAGGTGCTGGTCCGGGCGGCTCCAGCCGGGAACCATCAGCAGCGCCGCGCGCGCGGGGCGCGGCGCGCGAAACCAGGTCAGCGGCACGCGCGCGTTCGTCTCTTCGAAGCGGTTCGGCGCCGGCGAAACGAACGCGAAGGTGCGCCGCGGCGCGTCCGGCTCGCCGGCGACCAGCTTCAGCGTGAGCTGCTCGCCGTCGAGAAAGTCGCGGAAGAACTCCGCCGGGCGGTCGAAAAAATCGCGCACCTGCTCGTAGAACGCGTCGATCGAGTAGACCCGGCCGTCGAACGGGTCGGGGTCGAGGGTGAGCCGGCAGCCGGGCCGCGGCGTGGCGAGATAGACGGCGCGCTCGAACCCGCGCGCAAAGAGCTCGCGCGCGTTCACGCGGTGCGGTCCGGGTCCCAGCGCTCGCCGCCGCCGGCGCGGCGCACGCTCTCCGCCGCGGCGTAGGCGCGCTCGACGCTGATCCGTGAGTAGTCGCGCCGCGCGCCCTCGTCGGTGAGGTACGCGCGCACGGCGTCGATGACGAAGCGGCGGAACTCGCGCGAGTACTCGGGGACGCTGTTCGACTGGATCAGCCCGCCGATCAAGTCCGCGATGAGCAAGTAGCGCACGGTGGTGATCCGCGCGAGCGCGACCGCGACGAGGCGGTTCCAGCTCGTCTGCATGATGAAGCGCGAGCTCTGCAGCTCGACCTCGTCGTCGACCGCGGCGCGAACCAGCCGGCGCTCCTCCTCGGCGACGCCGAACTCGTCGAAGACCTGCTGCAGCGCGGTCGGGCTGCGAACGCCGAGCGCGGCGCACGCGCGGCGCACCGCGACCTTCCAGCGCGGGTTGCGCAGCATGTTGCGGCGCAGCAGCAGCTCCGCCATCTGCCGGCCGACGACCAAGTCCGGGAAGAAACCCGCCTTGGCGAGCTCGTGGCCGAAGTCGTCGATGCGCTCCTGCGGCTCGGTCGCCTCGACGTGCTCGAGCACCGCGACGACGATCGGCTCGGCCTCGTTCCACAGCCGGCCGGCGTCGGTCTCGACGATGCCCAGCGTGTCGTGCAGCACCCAGTCGTAGCGCGCGGTTCCCGCGCGCACGCGCGGAACGAACGACTCGGCGAGCAAGCGCAGCGCGGGAACGCACAGCTCCTCGTTCGCGCACGACAAGTTCACCAGCAAGAGCGTGCCGAAGAACTGCGCCGCGTCGCTTCCCGAGGAGACGAGCTCCTCGATCAGGCCGCGGGTCGCCGCCCAGTCCTCGCGCAGCACCGTGGTGAGGGTCGCCATCGCGACGTAGCCGATCACGCTGGTCACGCGGTAGCGCAGCATCCGCAGCGCCAGCGCGCGAAACGGGCTCTCCGGCGCGAGCGAGAGCTGCGCTCGCTCGCCGTTGTGCGCGGCGACGCAGTACGGAAAGAACTCGTAGAGCACGTCGCGCTGGCACAGCCCGCCCTCGTTCTGGACGAAGAAGAGGTTGTTGTCGGCCTGCGAGCCGATCGCGCCGTTCCAGATCTCGATCCCTTTGCGCTCGATCACGCCGTAGGCGAGCCGGCGCAGCGGTTCGAGCGCGCGCGCGAAGCCGCGCTGCGCGGTCAGCGGTCCGATCGCCGGACCGGCCTTCGCGCGCACGAGCGCGCGCAGCCGCTGCATCTTCTCGACCGACTTGAACTGCGAGACGACGGCCGCGGAGGCGAAGTTCACCAGGAAGATCAACCCGCCTTTCGCGCGCGCGCGATCGAACAGCATTCGCGGCGAGAACGCGGGGACGATCTCGTCGACGAACGCGATCACCTGCGGCGAGCCGCCGTCCTCGTTCGCGAAGTGCACGCTGAAGACGTTGCCGAGCCGCTCCAGCGCCGCGCTCGCGTCGGCCGCGCCGCAGGCGCCCAGAAACGCGCGCACCGTCTCGGCCGGGATCCCGGGCCAGTAGTCGACGAACGCGCCGGCGAGCTCGCGCTGCAAGCGCGGCGTGCCGCGGCGGAGCGCGGCGTCGTACAGCTCGCGCGGCGGGAGCACCTCGCGGATCGCGAAGTTAGTGACGATGCGGCGCGCGGCGTCGCGCACGATCGAGGCCGGATGCTCGGCCAGCGCCGCGAGCAGCGGGACGGCATCGGCGAACGCCAGCGGCTCGTCGCGGCGCGCGAGCTGCGCGTGGAGCCAGTGGTCGAGCGCGCCCCCGAGGATCGGCGCGTTGACCGAGCATTCGACGATTGCTGCGACGCGCGCGGTCAGCTCGGCGAGCTGCGCGGGGTCGGCACAGCGCTGCGCGTCGAGCGCACCGAGCACGTCGTCGCCGCCGTAGACCGCGGCCAGCCAGTACTGCGCGTACTGGTCGTGAAAGAACCGCACCGCGCGGCCCTCCTCCTCGCCGCCGAACGAGTCGCGCTCGGCGACGACGACCTCTTCGATCAGGTGCGTCTGCAGGAGCGCTTCGTACACGGTGATGCGCTCGCGCTCGTCCTGCATGTACTCGGCGAAGCCGGCGCGCGCGCCGTCGCCGCGGTCTTTGGCGAGCACGTCGATCGGCAGCGCGTCCCGCACCCCGTTGACCCGGCCGGGCACAGACAGCCGCGCGTAGAGGAGCTCGCCGATGCGCCGCAAGCCGCGGCGCAGCTCCGAGGTGAAGTACTTCGCGCGCGGATCGTCCTCGGCGACGAACTGCTGCGCGTCGCCGAGCTTGCGCTGCGTGAGCCGCGCGAAGAGCCGGAAGTAGTCGACCTCGCCGGGGACGCGCGCCGGCGGCGCGCCGGCCGCGGTGCTGCCGTACGTTTCGGCGATCAGCGCCATCATGAGCGGCAGCCGCAGCAGCGCGCGCACGCCGGCGCCGAGCTTGCGGTACGAGGTGGGCGCGAGCCGGTACGCCTCGCGGTAGCGCGCGTAGAGCCGCGCGCGGAGCGCTTCGTCGCCGAAGTCGCCCAGCGCCACCGCGTCGTCGCCGAAGAAGCGGCCGCCGGCGAGCGGGCGGCGCGCCATGCTGCGCTCGCGAAAGCGCGCCCAGGTTTCGATCCGGCACGTCGCCACGACGCGCACGTTCCGCAGCGTCTCGCCGTCGACGAACGCGACGATGCTCTCGAGCAGCGCCAGCGGCCCACCTTCGCCGGTGTACTCGTTCACCGCGTCGACGAAGACGACGAGCTGCGTTCCGCTTTCGCCCAGGAAACGTTCGAGCGACTGCAGCGAGACCTTCAGCCGGTCCATCCCTTTGAGCGCGTAATAGCTCAGCGTCGCTTCGAACGACGGCGTGCGCAGCTGGCGGCCAGTGAGGAAGAGCGCGAAGTCGCCGGCGCGCAAGCGCCGCAGGTACGCCTCGCACAGCAGCGTCGACTTGCCGAGACCCGACTGGCCGACCAGCAGCATCCCGCCGAGCGGCTGCGCGAAGAACGCCGCGACCTGCGCGGCTTCGGGCGGTGCGACGAACAGCGTTTCGTCGTAGGTGGCGAACGCGGCGCTCTCGGCGGCGGCGCGACGGTTGCCGTTCTCGTCGTAGCAGTTGGTGTCGAGCAGCGAGACGAGGTGGTCGCCGGAAAGCCGCCACAGCTTCGCGCGGAGCGCGGCGGGATCCCAGCGGCCGCCGTCCTCTTCGGGGAGATCGCGCGTGAAGCTGCGCGTGCGCTGCTGAAAGTCTTCGACCGCTTTGATCAAGCGGCGCAGCTTGTCGGTCTCCGCCGCCTTGCCGCTCGGGAAGGTCGCCGTCGAGGCGAGCTGGCGGAACGAAAGCTTGCGCGCGGGCTGCAGCTCGGCGCGGCGGTACGCATCGAGCGCGAAGAGATCGTGGTCGTCCGGCTTGGTCGCGCGCGGCGCGACCAATTCGGAGATCAGAAACGGCGTGAGATCGAGGTAGTCGTTCGGACGCAGGGGGACGGCGGGATCGAGCAGCGCGTCGCGCCGCAGCACGTAGAGCCGCTGCGCGGCGAAGCGCTCGATCTCCGAGCGCGGCGTCGATTCGAGCGCGAACCGCACGCGCCGTGGCCCGCCCTCGCCGTCGAAGGCCAGCATGTCGGCGGTGCTGGTCATCGCGCCGACCTCGAGCGCGAGCGCGTAGCCGACGGTGTAGCCGCGGCAGAGCGCCAGCAGCCGGTCGACGACGTCCAAAAAGATCCAGCCGACGAGCAGGTCCATCGCCTGAAGATATACGCTGGGCCGCTGGTTGATGTAGCGGTGGGTGAGGTCGTTGCGCAGCTCTTGCAGCGCGAGCAGCTCTTCGTCGAAGCGGCGCGGAAAGAGCGCGTCGAATCCGCCCTCGCCGAGGAGCGGCGCGAAGACGAACCGCTCGTCGAGCGCGTGCGCGCGGTCGAGCGCGCGCACGACCGCGAGCAGCGCGACGAGCAGCTCGCGCGGGAGCGAGTCGTCGCGCCGCTTGGCGTCGCTTTGGTAGAACCGGTCGTAGAGCCGGACCGCGGCGGCGAACTGCGGCGCGGCGTGCTGCTGCACGGCGTCGCGCAGCCGGTTCACCGCGCAGATGAACACGAACGGCGCGAAGCGCAGCGTCTGCAGCCAGCAGTCGTAGAGCTGGTTGAACGCTTCCCGCCAGCGCGCGCTGGCGGCGAGCTCGTCGCCCGCGGCGCACGCCGCGTCGAACGCTTCACGCTCACGCATCCAAAGGTGAAAGTGCTCGGCGAACGGGGTCGGCATCGACGCCAGCACGTCGGCGCAGATCGTTTCGCGCGCGGCCAGCACCGACTCGGGCGGCGCGGTGCGCGGCGAACCGAACAGCTGTTGCAGCCGTCGCCCGACGCCGGCGACCTCGTCGTCGTCCGAGCCCGACAGCAACGCAATGGCGGCATGTACGCCGAGTCCCGCCATGCCGGGGCTGTTCCGAAAGCCCGGCCACGGCACCTTCGCCCGCACATCGCGGCGGGGAGCTCGCCGCAAACGAGACGAACGCCTCGCCGGATGCAGCAGCGCACGCAGGTCGGGATCGTCGGCGCCGGTCCGGCCGGTTTGGTGCTCGCGCTGCTGCTGCGGCGGCGCGGGATCGAGTCGGTCGTGCTCGAGCTGCGCAGCCGGGAGTACTGCGAGCAGCGCGTGCGCGCCGGCGTGCTCGAGCAAGGGACGGTCGACGTGCTCGAGGCGAACGGCGCCGGCGAGCGGATGCGGCGCGAAGGGCTGGTGCACCGGGGCATCTACCTGCGCTTCGGCGGACGCAGCCGCCACATCGACTTTCCCGCGCTGACCGGCAAGACGATCACGGTCTACGGCCAGCACGAGGTCGTCAAAGACTTGATCGCCGTGCACGAGCGCGACGGCACCCCGCTGCACTTCGAGGTGCAGGACGTGCAACTTGCCGGGCTCGACACCGAACGGCCTTCGGTCCGGTATCGCGACGCCGGCGGAGCGGCGTGCGAGCTCGTCTGCGACTTCGTCGCCGGGTGCGACGGGTTTCACGGCGTCTCTCGCGAGGCCGTTCCGACCGCGGCGCTCAGCGTGTTCGAGCGCAGCTATCCGTTCGCGTGGCTGGGGATTCTCTCGGCTTCGCCGGTGGTGTGCGAGGAATTGATCTACGTGCACCACGCGCGCGGGTTCGCGCTGTTCAGCCAGCGCTCGCCGGCGGTGCAGCGCATGTACCTGCAGTGCGCGCCCGACGAAGATCTCGCCGAATGGCCGGACGCGCGCATCTGGTCCGAGCTGCACCGACGGCTCGCGGGCGAAGAGACAGCGGATTTGGTGGAAGGCGAGATCTTGCAGAAGGGCGTGACGGCGATGCGCAGCTTCGTCGTCGAGCCGATGCGCTACGGCCGGTTGTTTCTCGCCGGCGACGCGGCGCACATCGTTCCGCCGACCGGCGCGAAGGGGATGAACCTCGCGGTCGCCGACGTCGTCGTGCTGGCGGACGCGCTCGAGGCGTTCTACGGCGGACACGGCAGCGCGGCGCTCGACGCGTACTCGGAGAGGTGCTTGCGCCGCGTCTGGCGCGCCGAGCGCTTTTCGTGGTGGATGACCTCGATGCTGCACCGGGATCCGTCGGGCGATCCGTTCGGCGAACGGCTGCAGCTCGCCGAGCTGGACTACGTCACGAGCTCGCGCGCCGCCTCGCAAAGCCTGGCGGAGAACTACGTCGGGTTGCCGCTCGAGCTCGCGCGCTAGCGTTTCGCCGAACGTTTCTTCCGGGTCGTTTTCTTGCGCGTCGTCGTTTTCTTGCGGCTCTTCTTTTTGCGCGTCGCGGCCGCGCGCTTCGCGCCGCGTTTGCGCGCCGGCGTCGAACCCTTTCCGGTGCCGCGCTTCTTGCGCGTCGTGGCGGCTTTACGGGCGGATTTCTTCCGGCCGGCGGCGGTGCGGCGCGTGCGCGGCCGGCGGCCGAGCTCGGGCCAGTCTTTTTCGGAGAGGTCGACGCCGTAGTGCTTGGCGGCTTTCTTGATGTTCGCCCAGGCCAGCTCGCGGTCGGCGTCCGGGACGCCGGTGACTTGGTCGAAGCGCGCGACCGCGTTGCGAACGTGCGATTCGTCGGTCAGCGGCTCTTTGCGCTCTTTCGGGAAGGCGTAGACGGAATCGGGCAAGTCGCCGCGTTCGGTGAGCTCGCCGTGCTTTTCGTGGGGTTTCCAGGTCGCTCGGGCCATGCGAATCTGCGCTCCTTTCGGACTCTGCCGGAAACGTGCCCGAATCGGCGCTGCGCTAACCTACGAGCGCACTTCCGCGCGCGCCGCTGCGAGCGGCGGGCGGCGCTCGTGCCAATCCGTCCGTGACTGAAAAACTTGGCCCAGCGCAAACGCGCTCGCCGGATCGCCGGCGACCGCTATCATCTGCATCCCGAGCGGCATCCGCGCGGGCCCGAATCCGATCGGCACGGCGGCGACGGGCAGCGCGAACGCGCTCGCCGGCGTCACCAGCGGAATCGTCTCGGCGCGGAAGCTCTGGTGCGCCGGTGCGAGCGGTGCTTCGGCGCCGGCCGACGGCGCGAGCGCGACGTCGTAGCCGGCGGTTGCCGCCGACCAGGTCGCGCGCGCGTTCGCGATGACGCGGCGCGCCTCGGTCTCGGCGGCTTCGCCGACGCCGAGCGCGTACGCGACCCGCTCGCGAACGTCGTCGCCGTACTGCTCGCGGTGCGGCGCGAAGAGCGGTTCGTGCACGCGCGCCGCGCCGCGCTGCTGCACGGTCGCCGTGGCACCGACCAGCTCGTCGTCCCACCACGTCACGTCGTCGACGACGACGCCCGCGGCGCGCAGCACCGCCGCCGCCGCGTCGCGCGCGGCGGTGACGGTCCGATCGACGCGATCCCAGACGCCGCCGCGCAGCACGCACGCGCGCCGCACGGACACCGGCGCGAGCGGCGCGCCGGCGAGAATTTCGTACACCCGCTGGACCGTCGGGAGGTCGCGCGCGAACGGGCCGGCGGTGTCGAGCCCGATCGTGAGCGGGAAGATGCCGTCGATCGGTAGCGCGCCGGTCGCGGGCCGCAGCCCGCAGACGCCGTTGAGCGCGGAGGGAATACGAATCGAGCCGAGCGTGTCCGTTCCGAGGGCGGCGTCGCACAGCTCGGCGGCGACCGCCGCACCGGAACCTCCGCTCGACCCGCCGACGACCCGTGCGGTGTCCCACGGATTCTTCGTGCGTCCGAAGTGCGGGTTCTCGGTGGTGATTCCCCAAGCGAACTCGTGCGTGTTCGTCTTTCCGAGGATCAGCGCGCCGGCGGCGCGCAGCGCGGCGACCACCGGCGCGTCGTGTTGCGGATCGCGCCGGAAGAACGACGAGCCGGCGCGCGTCGGCAGCCCGGCGACGTCGATGATGTCCTTGACGGCGACCGTCACGCCGTGCAGCGGGCCGCGCGCGGTCGGCGGAATCGCGTCGAGCCGCGCGGCTTCGCGCAGCACCGCCGCCTCGTCGAGCGCGACGTAGCAGTTCAGCGCCGGATCGACCTCGCGGATGCGCGCGAGGAGCTCGTCCGCGCGCCTGGTGACCGTGACGTCGTTCGGCATCAGCGGTGCTTCAGCGCCCGGCCGCGAACCTACTTGCACGCTCATGTTCTCGCGCTTCGGGCTGATCGGAGCGCTCGCGCTCCTGGCCGTCCTCGCGACGCCGGCGCTCGCCGTACGGGCGGGTTCAGCCGCTCGCGCCGTCGACCTCGTTCGGCTCGACGGGGTCGTCGGGCCGGCGTCGGCGCGCCATGTGCTGCGCGCGCTCGATGAGGCGGCTCGCGACGGGTCCCAGGCGCTGGTCCTCGTCCTCGACACGCCGGGCGGGCTGATGAAATCGATGGACGAGATCACCCGGGCGATGCTGAACTCGCCGGTCCCGGTCGTCGTCTACGTCTACCCGCACGGAGCGCGCGCCGCATCCGCCGGCGTCTTCATCACGTACGCGGCGAACCTGGCGGCGATGGCGCCGGCGACGCACCTCGGCGCCGCGCACCCGGTCGGGCTCGGCGCAACCGGCGGCAGCATCGACAAGACCGAGATGACGAAGCTCACCAACGACGCCGTCGCGGAGATTCAAGGCTTCGCCGCGCGTCGCGGGCGCAACGCCGCCTGGGCGGAGCGCGCGGTCCGGCAGAGCGAGACGCTCACCGCCGAGGACGCGCTGCGCCGGCACGTCGTCGACTTGATCGCGGACAGCCCCAGCCAGCTCCTCGCGAAGATCGACGGCCGCACGGTGCAGACGGCGGCCGGAACGCGGGTGCTCACGACGCGAAACGCGCGCGTCACCGAGATTCCGTTCGATCTGGCCGAGCAGTTTTTGGACCTGCTCAGCGATCCGAACGTCGGCTTCATCCTGATGACGATCGGGTTCTACGGGATCGTCTTCGAGCTGAGCAATCCCGGCTTGGTGTTTCCGGGGGTCGTCGGCGGCGTCGCGATGCTGCTGGCGTTCGTCTCGTTCGCGGCGATCTCGGTCAACGTCGCGGGCCTGCTGCTGATCGTGTTCGCGCTCGTGCTCTTCGTGGCGGACATCAAGGTGCCGAGCCATGGCGTGCTGACTGCCGGCGGGATCGGGTCGTTCGTCCTCGGCTCGCTGCTGCTCACCGGCGACCGCGAGCCGTTCCTGCGCATCTCGCTGACGCTGATCGTGACGGTCGCCGTGCTGACGGCGGCGTTCTTCGCGTTCGCCGTCGGCGCGGGCATACGGGCGCAGCGGCGGCGCGTGCAGACCGGACGGGAGGCGTTGATCGGCGCCGAAGGCGTGGCGCGCAGCGAGCTGGCTCCGAACGGCACCGTGTTCGTGCAGGGGGAGCTGTGGAAAGCGGAAAGCGCCGACGGAACGATTCCGGCCGGGCGGCGGGTCCGCGTGGTCGGCGTCGACGGGCTCCGGCTGACGGTTCGTCCGGCCGAGATTCCCGTGTAAGGAGGGAATGCAATGACCACCACGATCTCGGTTGCGCTCGTCGTCATCATCGTGGCGATCGGGCTGCTTTCGGCGGCCGTGAAGGTCTTGCGCGAGTACGAGCGCGCGGTGGTGTTCCGGCTGGGGCGGTTGGTGGGCGCGAAAGGCCCGGGGGTCGTCCTGCTGATTCCGCTCGTCGACCGGATGGTGCGGATCGATCTGCGCGTCGTCACGCTCGACGTCCCGCGCCAGGAGATGATGACCTGCGACAACGTTCCGGTCACGGTCGACGCGGTGGTGTATTTCCGCGTCGTGAATCCTGAAGACGCGGTCACCAAAGTCGAATTTTTCTCCAAGGCTACGTTCCTGCTGGCGCAGACGACGTTGCGCAGCGTGATCGGTCAGCACGAGCTCGACGATCTCCTCAGCCAGCGCGATCGCATCAACGAGCAGGCTCAGCAGGTGATCGACGAGGGGACCGAGCCGTGGGGGATCAAGGTCGCGCTCGTCGAGGTGCGCGACGTCGTCCTGCCGGACTCGATGAAGCGCGCAATGGCGGGGCAGGCCGAGACGGAGCGCGAGCGGCGCTCGAAAATCATCAACGCGGAAGGCGAGTACCAAGCCGCCGAAAAGCTCGTGCTGGCCGCGCAGAAGATCGCGACGGAGCCGATCGCGTTGCAGCTGCGCTACCTCCAGACTCTCGCCGAGGTCGCGACCGAGCACAACTCGACGACGATCTTCCCCATCCCGATCGACCTGCTCACGCCGTTCTTGCGCCGAAGAGACGATCGGACCTCAACTTGACGCGATGAGTGATCCGACGAGCGGCCTTCCGAAACCGGGCGACATCATTTATGTCGACTCGGACCGCTATCTGTTTCATGGCTGCGACGATTTTCAAGGTGGAAAGGCAACCGTCGCGCGCGTCTGGACGGACCGGCACCTACGCCTGTCTTAGCGGTGGGGGACACAATCCGAATCCCGCTCCCCTTCCGGCTGGGGACCCCGTTCCCGGACGTGGAAGCGTTGTTGGAATTGATGAGGTATATTTTGGGTCCTGCCCGAACGTCAACCAATTCGGCGATGGGTCGGCGTCGGTAAATATTCCGGACGTCTACTCAGTGGGCACCGCAGGCGCGCAGTACGTCTACACCAATATCACGCAGAGCGCAACGTCATCGGCAAACGGCGCGCTCTCCGTAGCAAAGGGCGGCGCGACCGGCTCAACTACCGTCAACAGCCCGTCGTCAGGATACTAACAAGGAACGCTTATGATTCAAGCATCATTTGTCAAGTACAGCGCCTGCTTACTTGGATGTATTATGGCCGCTTCAACCCCGGCAACCGCCGATGGGGTGCGCGCGACCGACGCCGCTGCAAGAACGACCTCGGCAGTAAGGGCGCGCATGTCGGCTGCTATGACGGGACTTGCCCGGTATAAGATGTCGGGCTCGCTCGACGACATTGCGCGCGCCTCGCACGAATTGCGCAATTCGCTCGGGTACTCGGAGGTCATTACCTTGAGCACGCCTGAGTTGGTAACGCTGCGGCGGGATTTTGTGGCCGACTACACTGCGTTACTCAGCGTGCTCGACGGGCTAGAGGATCCGGCATTCGTCGAATCCGACGACCGGTATCAGCCACGAATTTGTTTCATGCCGCCGCGCGAGCCGAATGGTCATCAGGCGATGCCCTGTGCCGATCCGAGCGAAATATCGGATCCCGCTACTCGCGCCGCTTACGTCACCGCGCTGCAAGCGAATGCCACGAGAAATAGGCAGATTGGGATCCAACGGCGTCTGCGACTCGTCGACGAAGGAGTAACGACAGAGCTTCAACTCGTACTGCAGAAATTTCACGGGCGCGCGCCTGACGACTCTCGCGCACTCGACGCCATCGTGCAGAAGGCGGGTATCCGGGAAATCAGAAGGGTCGCAATCCGGGCAATGTACTAGCCGCGGTGCTCGCGTCACGGCGAACAAACGATAACTCGGCCGAACGTAACTGCGTGAGAAGCGACGTTCTTGCGACGAAGCGATCAGCCGGCGACGAAGTGCCAGCCGAGGCGGAGGCGCAGGCGTTCGCCGAGCCAGTCGGCGAGCGCGACGAGGGCCCAGGTGACGAGGACGTACGCGAGCATCTGTTTGTAGAAGAAGAGCTGCTGGGCTTGGAAGAGCGCTTGGCCTATTCCGCCGGCGCCGATCAGGCCGACGACCGTCGCCGCGCGGACGTTCCATTCCAGCCGGAAGAGCGTGTGCACGACGAGCGGGCCGAGCGCAAGCGGGACGAACCCGAACGCCACGATCGGCAGCGCGCGAGCGCCGGTCGCGGCGAGCGCGTCGACCGGCGCGCGCGGGACGTTCTCGAAGCTCTCCGCGTACAGCTTGCCGAGGACGCCGGCTGAGTGAATCCCGAGCGCGAGCGCGCCGGCGAGCGGGCCGATGCCCACCGTCACGACGAGCATCAAACCGAAGACCAGCTCGGGGATCGCGCGCACCACGTCGAGCGCGCGGCGGATCGTCAGCACGATGCCGAGCGGCGCGAGCCGGCGCGCCGCGGCGAGCGAGACCGGAAACGCGAGCAGCGCGCCGATCAGCGTCCCGCCGATCGCGATCGCGAGCGTCTGCACGATCAGCAGCGGCAGCGAGACGATCTGCGCGGGACGCAGCTGCGGCGGAAACATTCCGGCGAACGTGTGCGCCGCGTGACCGAGCGCGAGGAGCAGCGGCGGGTTCATCCAGAGCGACAACAATCCGAGCGGCAGGAGCAGCAGCACCAGCCGCGGCGTGCGGCGCGCCAGGATGCCGAACGTGTCGACACAAGCGACCAGCACGACCAGCACCAGGATCAGCGTGAGCGAACGGTGGTAGTCGAGCGCGTTGAGCGCGCCGACCAGCTCGGTGCCGATCCCGCCGCCGCCGACCGCGCCGACGACGATCGACGCGCGCATCGCGCACTCGAACGCGTACGTGCCGAACGTCAGCAGGTCGGACTGCGTGAGCGGGATGAGTCCGAACGCCGCGATCGCGGCGCGCGGCGCGCCGGTCGCGCGCAGCGCTTCGAGCGGCGCGGCGTCCGCGGCGAGAAACAGATCGCCGTAGACGCGTCCGATCATCGCGGTATAGAACACCGCCAGCGCCACGATCCCCGCCGCCGGACCGAGTCCTACCACCACGACGGCCAGGATCGCCAGGGTGAGGTCGGGGATCGCGCGCAACGAGGACAGCACGCCGATGATGAAGCGATGTCCCGGCGCCCGCGTGCCGATCAGCACCGCGAGCGGCACGCCGAGCGCGAACGCGACCAGCATCCCGGCCGACGCCATCCCGATCGTCTGCGCGACCGGGACGAGCAGCGCACGCAGGTACGCCGGCGAGAGATCGGGCGGAAAGAAGGTGTCGATCACCCCGCGTACCCGCGCCGCACGAGCGAGGCGCGCTCGGTGCGCCGGTCGGCGCGCACGCGCCCGCTGACCAGCTCCGCGACGCGGTCGAAGTAGCGCCGCGCAAGCTCCGGCTGGTGCAGCGAGCACAGCAGCGCGATGCGCCGCTCGTGCGCGAGATCGCACAGCAGCGCGACGATCTGCTCGCCGAGCGCCGGATCGACCGATGCGATCGGCTCGTCGGCCAGGATCGCGACCGGGTGCTGGACGAGCGCGCGCGCGATCGCGACGCGCTGCTGCTGGCCGCCGGAGAGCTCGCTCGTGCGCGCGCGCAGCTTCTCGGCGATCCCGACGCTCGCCAGCGCGGCAAGCGCTTCGGCGAGCTCCGCCGCGCTCGGCAGCACGAGAAAGCGCAGCGCGTGCAGCGTGCTCCAGCGGCCGAGCGCGCCGGCCATGACGTTCTGCGCCACGGTGAGCCGGTCGACGAGATCGTGCTGCTGCGCGATCATTGCCAGCCGCGCGCGCAGCTGCCGCAGCTCGCGCCCGCGCAACCCTGCGACCTCGACGCCGTCGACGCGCACGCTCCCTGCGCCGAGCGGAACGGTGCCGTTGATCGAGCGCAGCAGCGTCGTCTTCCCGCTCCCGCTCGGGCCGACGAGCGCGACGCACTCGCCCGCCGCCACGTCGAGCGAGACGCCGTCGAGCGCGGGCGGCGCGTGCGGACCGTACGCGACGCGCACGCCGCGAACCTCGAGCATCTGTTTAGAGCAGCTTCAGCTTCGTCGCGATCGTCCGCAGCAGGTCGTACTCGGCGTCGTTCGCGCGCACGAACGACGTCCCGCGCAGGATCTCGAGGACGTTCGCGTCGGCCGGCGCATGCAGCGCCAGAAACGCGTTGGCGAACGCGGCGCGTTCGGCGGGCGTCGTCTCCTTGCGCGCGACCCAGACGTAGTCGAGGAACGGCGGGGTGGTGAAGAAGACGCGCACTTTCGTCTTGTCGAGCTGGTTGGCGTCGATCATCGCGTGGTAGACGCTCTCGTCCATCGCGCCCGCGTCGACGACCCCGGCCTCGACCGCTTTCGCCGTCGCGGGATGGTTGCCGGTGTAGCGATAGCTCAGGTCTTTGTCGGGATCGAGCCCGGCTTGCGTCAGCGCGTAGAACGGCATCAAGTGGCCGCTGGTCGAGTTGATGTCGCCGAAGGCGAACTTCTTGCCGCGCAGGTCTTTGAGCGCGTTGATCGCGCTCCCGGTTTGGGTGATGAAAAGCGAGTGGAACTGGCGGTCGGAGGTACGCTGCACCAGCGGGACGACGCCGTACTGCGCGTGCGCCTTCGCGTACGTGAGGCCGCCCAGGTAGGCGAAGTCGAGCGAGCCGTTGCCGAGCGCTTCCACCGTCGCGTTGTAGTTCGTCGGAATCACCAGCTCGACGTCGCGCCCGAGCTTCGCCGCGAGGTAGTCGCGCAGCGGCTTCTTCTGATCGACCGAGACTTGCGTCGCGCCCGCGTCGGGGATCATCCCGACCCGCAGCGGCGCCGCGGCGCGGACGCCGCGCGGCAGCGCCATGAGGCTGGCGAGCGCCGCGGCCGAAGCGAGAAGCGAGCGCCGCGTGAGCGCGGGCGGCTGAGCGAGTTGTCGTGTCATTGCTGTTCGATGCTTTCCGTTTCGGTAGACTCGGCGGCGCGCACGGCCGATTCGGCGGCTTGAAAACCGATCTTCGAATGCGTCCGGTCGCAGAACGGTTTGGTGGTCGAGCCGCCGCAGCGGCACAGGACGATGTCGACCTCGCCGCTGAGGTCGTACGGGTTGCCCTCGGCGTCGGTGAGCGTCAAAAGGCTCAAGTCGCCCGTTATCAAGTACGGTCCGTTTTTTCTCGCGCGTATCGTGAGCGGCAACGCTTCTCCTCTCAATGGCTCCGGGCCGGGGAGCGGTTTTGGACCTCGCGAACGATCCGCTTTTGGCCTAGAGTGGTGCTGCCCGATGGAAGAACCACGCCCCCGGGACGTCCTCTCCCTCTTCCCCGACCACGCCTCGCCGGTCCCGCTCTCGCGCCAGCTCGTGCAGCGCCTCCGGCATGCCATTCGCAGCGGCTCGCTGGCCGAGGGAAGCAGACTGCTCCCGACGCGCGAGTTCGCCAGCCGGCTCGGCGTCTCGCGCAACACCGTCGTCGCCGCCGTCGATCAGCTGATCGCCGAAGGCTACCTGGTGGCGCGCGTCGGTTCGGGGACGTTCGTCGCCCGCGGCGTAGGCGCCGTCGCCGCGCCACGCGCGATCCCGCCGCTGCGGCTGCCCGCGCCCGCGCAGCGCTATTTGGAGCTCGCCGGCACGCTGCCGGACTTGGGTCCGAAGCTGCTGCCGTTCCGCACCGGCGTCCCCGACGTCGCCGCGTTTCCGCGCGAGCCGTGGGACCGTTTCGCGCGCCGCTTGCGGCAGCACCCGTACCGTTTCTCCTACGGCGAGCCGGTCGGGCTGCCGCGCCTGCGCTCTGTGCTCGCCGATCATCTGCAGCAGTTCCGCGGCGTCGCGGCAACGCCTGAGCAGATCGTCATCGTCGAAGGCGCGCAGGCGGCGATCACGCTGATCGCCGCGGTGCTGATCGATCCCGGTGATCCAGTGCTGCTCGAGGATCCGTCGTACGCGTTCGCGCGGCTGGCGTTCGAAGCGCGCGGCGCGCACGTCATCCCGCTCTCCGTCGACGAGAACGGGCTGAACGCCGCCGGCGCGCCGGCCGCCCGGCTCACCTTCGTCACGCCCTCGCACCAGTATCCGCTCGGCGGAACGATGTCGCCGGAACGCCGCGGCGCGCTGCTCGAGTGGGCGCGGCTGCACGACGCGTACGTCGTCGAGGACGACTACGACGGCGAGTTTCGCTTCGGCGGCCCGCCGCTGCCGGCGCTGCAGAACGGCGACGCCGAAGGCCGCGTGATCTACGTCGGCACGTTCAGCAAAGTGCTGGCGCCCGGGCTGCGCGTCGGCTACATCGTCGCGCCGCCGCAGCTGGCGCCCGCGTTCGGCGCGGCGCGCACGGTGTCGTCGCTCGGCGCCGATCCGCAGACGCAGCGCATCCTGGCCGACTTCATCGCCGAAGGCTACCTCGCGCGCCACGTCCGCCGGATGACCGCCGAGTACCGGCGCCGCGCCGAGCTGTTGACGGAACTGCTCCGGCCGCTGGCCGGACGATTGCAGATCGGCCCGGCGACGGGCGGGATCCATTTGACCGTCACCGGCGACGAGCCGCTCGACGACCGCGCGATCTCGCGTCGCGGGGTGGAGCGCAACGTCTTGCTGCACCCGATCTCGACCGACTGCATCGCGCGCGCCGACGTGCGCGGCTTCGCGCTCGGCTTCGGCGCCGCGCCGCTCGAGCTCATCCCCGACGCGGTGACGCGCTTCCGCAGCGCGCTCGAAGCGCGCGAGTAGCTTACGCTCCGGCGGCGTCCGCCGCGGAAAAGATCAGCTCGAACGAGACGTCGTCGGGGCCGTCGACGAAGAGTTGGCGGTCGGCGGTGCCCGGAATCGTCGCTTCGTGCACCGGAACGCCGAGCGCGCGCAGCTGCGCGAGCGTCTCGCGGTAGCCGCTGCAGCGGAACGCGACGTGATCGACGACCCCTTTCGCGACGCTCCGCGACGCGTCGCGTCGCGCAGCGTCGTCTGCATGGGTGATCTCTTTGTCGCGCGCGTCGCTGACGTGCACGACCGCGGTCCCGTTGCGGTACAGCCAGCGGCCGGGCGTGCCGAACGCCGGGCGCGGCCCGTCCTCCAACCCCAGGACCGACGTGAGAAAGCCGGCGGTCCGGTCGACGTCTCCGGTGGTAATGTTGACGTGGTCGAGCGTGCGTACGTCCATCGTGCGCATACGTTCCGCAGGCAGGCGCCGACGCCTCGTCCGGCGCAGTCCGCCTCGTGACGAACAACGCGGTGCTCGTTCCATAGTCCGATGTGGACGTTTCTGCGCAAGCTCTTCGGCGGCGGCGCACGCCCCAAGGCGGGCGGCATCGACTCGGTCTTCGCGGCGCTCGACGAAGGCGAGGCGAAGCGCCCGCCGCCGACGCTCGTCTGCCGGCAATGCGGTTTGAAATACGCCAACACCGGGACGTACTTACAGGGAAGTCGCTGCCCCGACTGCTACCCGCAGGGCTGAGCCCTCGTCAGACGAGCGCCGTTCCGATCATTCCGTTGCGGGTGACGAGCGCGCGTAGCTCCTCCTCGCTCGCGTTCTCGGTTCCGGCGGGGCGTTGCGGCAGCACCATGTAGCGTACTTCGGCGGTGCTGTCCCAGACGGTGATCTCCGTGTCGTCGGAAAGCGTCGTGCCGAACTCCGCGAGGACGCTGCGCGGGTCCCGGACCGCGCGCGAGCGGTACGCGTTGCTCTTGTACCAGCTCGGCGAGGGACCGAGGAGCGCCAGCGGATAGCACGAGCAGAGCGTGCACACGATCAGGTTGTGGCGGCCAGGCTCGTTCGCGACGACGCGCAGCTTCACCGGCGCCCAGCGCGCCAAGTCGATGCCCAGCTCGGCCGCCGCCGCGTTGCCGTCGGCGAGCAGGCGCGCGCGGAACGCGCCGTCGACCCACGCGCGCGCGACGAGCAGCGCGCCGTTCGCCGGCTGCGCGCTCGCAAGAAACGCTTCGACGGCGGCGTCGAGCTCGCGCTCGGTGAAGACGTTCGCCGCTTCGAACGCGGCGACGAGCGCTTTCACGCGGTTCGACGCGCCGGCGGAGCTTTCGTGCACGTGGCTCATTCCGAAGCCTCCAGGTACGACTCGAACAGGTCGGCGCAGATGCTGCCGCGCGGGTCGGCGTCGCCGCCGAACACGTCCTCCGCGGCGAACCGCACGGTATAAGCGGTCTCTTTCGCGGAGCGGACGCCGGCGGCACGCCGGTCGGAGAACGGCAGCGTGCCGAGGACGGTGTCGATGCGGCCGCTGCGCCCGACCAGATAGCGCGGCAGCCGCGTGTGTCCGGCGGGATTTCTCAGCCGCGTGCGGACGCGGTCACCGACGGAGAACATCGAGCAGCTTTCGCTCTTCGACCAGCGATTCGAGCGCGTGCAGCCAGCGCTCGTAGTACGACGCGCCAAGATACTCCTCGGGCGGCATTCGCTCGAGCGCGTCGCGAAACTCGTCCAGGTTGTACGCGCCGGCGCGCAGCAGAAAACGGTTGATCGCGAAGACGCGCGCCTCCCACTCGTGGTGAAACGGCGGCTCGCCGGGCTCAATCGCCAGCGGCCCGAAACCGTGCATCCCGCCGATGTCGTGGATCCGGCTCATCCGCGAAGCTCTCGTCGCCGCACGACGGTTTCCCTGCGGTCGCCGCGCGCCGCCGATGCAACGGCTCCGGCGGTGCGCCGGTTCTTAGCCGCGATGGAGCTACAGTACGAGGTCGTCGACGTCTTCACCGAACGGCCGCTGGAGGGCAACGCGCTGGCCGTCTTTCCGGACGCGCGCGGCCTGAGCGATGAGCTGATGCAGCGCATCGCGCGCGAGATGAACTTGTCGGAGACGACGTTCGTGCTGCCGGCCGCGCTCCCCGAGGCCGCCGCACGCGTGCGCATCTTCACGCCGTGGAGCGAGATGGTGTTCGCCGGGCATCCGACGCTCGGCACCGCGTTCGTCGTGCGCGAGCGCGGCATCGTCGCGCGCGACGCTGCAGCATTCGTTCTGGAAGAGAAAGTCGGCCCCGTCAAGGTCCGCGTCGACGGCGCTGAACGGTCGATGATCTGGCTCGAGACGCCGCCGATCGCGCGCGGCGCGACGTTCGAGCGCGCGCTGTGCGCGCAGGCCCTCGGTCTCGCGGAAGACGCTTTGCTCGAGAACGTCCCGAGCCAACGCCTTTCCGCCGGCAATCCGGCGATCTTCATCGCGCTCAAGAACGCGGCGGCGGTTGACGCGGTGAAGATCGACAGCGCCGCGCTCCGCCGGCTCACCGCGTCGCTGAACGAGCCGACGTGTGTCTTCGCGTTCGCGCCGGTCCCGGCGGGCGCGTACTCGCGGATGTTCGCCGAGGAGCTCGGCATCGCCGAAGACCCCGCGACCGGCAGCGCGACCGGTCCGCTCGCCGCCTTCATGATGGAACACGGCCTCGCCGGTACGGCCGACGGCACGCGCTTCGTCAGCGAGCAAGGCACGAAGATCGGCCGTCGCAGCCTGCTCCACGTCCTCGTTCACGGCGAGAACGGCCGCGATGGCATCGAAGTCGGCGGCCACGTCACACCCCTCACAACCGCGACGATGCGGTTACCGGACCTCTGAGCAATGCGAAACTCATACCGCTGCCACGGCGTCCGTACGGGCATGACGCGACGTACACTGTGGGTGCTTGCCTCCGTGCTGGGGCTGGGATGCGTTCCGCTCGCCGTGGGCGCCGAGCAATTGCCGGGGCCGGTCGTCGGACGTCCCGCTCCACCGTTCACGCTCACGACGGTCGACGGCAAGACGGTGCGGCTCGCGGACTACCGCGGAAAGACACTGGTGCTCAACGTGTGGGGCTCGTGGTGCCCGCCGTGCCGGCTCGAGACGCCGGACCTCATCGCCGAAGCGAAGGGCGACGCGTCACGCGGCGTCGCGTTCCTCGGCGTCGACACGACCGAGAGCGCTGCGGTCGTGCGCGCCTTCGCGGCGGCGAAAGCGATCCCGTATCCTCAAGTGGCGACGACCTCGGAGAGCGCGTTCGCAAAGACGTACGAGATCCGGAATGTCCCGGCGACGTTCGTGATCGGGCCGGATGGCGTACTGCGCGCGCGCCACGTCGACAACGTCTTGCCGCGCGCCCAATTGCACGCGTACATCGTCGCCGCGGAGAACGGCCAAACGGCTCCGCTCACGACCGCGTTTCAGGCGCAGCTCGACGCGCTGCTCGATCCGGCGCAGTACCCCTTCGCCGGTGACGCCGCGACGACGCGCGCCAACGTCGCCAAAGCGGCCGCCGCGATCGCCAAGGCCGACGATCTGCAGGACGAGGCGATGGACGATCCCGCGCGCGATCACGACTTGCTCAAGACGCAGCAAGAGGAAGAGAGCCTGCGCGCCGCCGCGATCGCTGCGTTCGCGCCGCTCGCCGCAAGTGACGCCGACCGCGCGCTGCTCGCGCGCTTGCGCGGCGACGAAGCGGCCGCGCTTGGGAAATGGACCGACGCGGACGCGGCGTATGCGGAGGCGCTGCGCTACGCGCCGGGCGACGTCGCGGCGCTCGGCGGAGAAGCCTACGCCGCCTCGAACCTCGGCGACGAGCACCGTGTCGCGGCGCTCGACGCGCAAATAGCGGAGAAATCACCCTCGTATGCCGCGTACGTCTCGCTGGGCCGCGCGCTGGCGAAAATCGGCGAGGTCAAGGCCGGCGAAGACGCGTTCGAGAAAGCACGCGCGCTCGCAGCGAACAACCCGGCGCAAACGGCGTGGACCAACCTCTACTACGGCCGCATGGAGACGACTGCGGGCAACCGCGAGAAAGCGCGCGCCGCGTTCGCGCGCGCGAGCCTGGCCGCACAGCAGATTCCGCAGACCGATCCGCGCGCCGCATGGTACGTCGAACAAGCGCAGGAAGGCACCGTCGCGCTCGACGTCGCGCGCGGTTCGAAGCCGGCGCTCTCGCTCGCGCCGTGGACGGGCCCCGATCTGCCCGGCTCGATCGCCAGCACGATCAAGTACCGCCTCGTCGTCACCGGCGCGCCCGGCGCGCGGCTCGCGCTTTCCGCCACCGGACTGCCGAAGCGCTGGATCGGCTCGTTCTGCACCGACCGTGTCTGTGCGCCGTTCCGCACCTCGGTGACGGTGCCGGCCGGGGGCGTGAAGGTGGTCGAGTTCCAGGTCGTTCCGACGACCGCGCACAATGGTCCGGCGAACGTCCGGATCGACGCCCGCAGCGGCGGGCGCCCGGTCGCGACGGTCGGCACCCTCGTTCGCGTTTAGTCAGGAGATCATGCTGCACGCCATCATCGCCGCGACGGCGCTCACGCTCACCGGTCCGCAAGTCGGCTCGCCCGCGCCGGACTTCCACTTGACGACCGTCGCCGGCAAGCGCGTCTCGCTCGCCGACTTCCGCGGCAAGACGCTGGTTCTCAACGACTGGGCGACGTGGTGTCCGCCGTGCCGCGAGGAGACTCCCGACCTGATCGCGTCGGCGAAGAAGCTCGCCACCAAGGGCGACGTCGTCTTCCTCGGCGTCGACTCGACGGAGGCCGCACCGATCGTGCGCGCGTTCCTCGCCGCGAAGCCGATGCCGTACACGACCGCAATCGACGGTGACAAGGCGTTTTCGAAAGCCTACGACGTGCGCGCGTTTCCGACCACGTTCGTGATCTCGCCCGACGGTGTGCTGCGCGCGCGCTACGTCGGAAACATCACGCCGGCGATCCTGGCCGGGTTCGTCGGCGACGCGCGCGCCGGGCGCGACGGCGTTCTCGCGACCGAGGCGCAGAAGAAAGCCGACGCGCTGCTCGATCCGGCGAAGTTCGCCTTCACCGGCGACGTCGACGCCGTGCGAACCGCGGCCAAGAACGCGCTCAAGGCGATCGACGATGCGGAGAACGTCGACGGCGAGACCGACTACTTGCGCATCCAAGCCGAAGAGAACGTGCTGCGCGACGCCGCCGCGAAGGCCCTCGAGCCGCTCGCGCAGAGCGCCGCCGACAAGGCGTTGCTGGCGCGGCTGCAAGGCGACGCCGCGTACGCGCGCGAGGAGTGGCCGCAGGCGATCGCGGCGTACGAGCGCGGGCTGGCGGTCGCGCCCGAGGACCCCGATCTGCTCTCGGGATACGGCACCGCGTTGCGCAGCGACGGTGACTACGCGCGCGCGGCGGAAGCGTTCGCGAAGCTGGCCAACGCCGATCCGAGCGTCGAGAACCTCGTCGAATACGGGAACACCGCCGCCGGCGCCAAGCGCTTCAACGACGCGACGGTCGCGTTCTCGCGCGCGGTCGCGACGGCGCGCGCCAAGGTCGACGCGAAGCCGTCCGACGCGAAGGCGATCCGCAAGCTGGCTTGGGCGTATCTGTACCAAGGCCGCATGTACGCGAAGGCAGGCGAGAACGCGAAGGCGCGCGCGGCGTTCGCGCAGACGAGCGCGTGGAGCGCGAAGCTGCCGAAGAAGGACGCGCGCCACGACATGTATCTCGAGGAGGCGCAGGAAGCGACGGTCGCGCTCGACGCCGCGCACCCCGCCGGCAAGACCGCGATCTCGCTCGCGCCGTGGACCGGCCCCGACCTGCCGGGCTCGGTAAGCAGCACCTACAAGTACCGCCTGGTCGTCGCCGGGACGCCCGGCAAGAGCGTCGCGCTCGAGGCGAGCGGTCTGCCGAAGCGCTGGGTGGCCTCGTTCTGCAGCGACCGCCAGTGCGCGCCGTTCCGGACGACCGTCGCGCTCCCGTCCTCCGGGGTGAAGGTGATCGAGTTCCAGGTCATCCCGCAGTCGGCGTCGGCGAAGCCGCCGACGATCCGGGTCCAGGGCGGCGGTGCGAGCGCCGCAGTGCGGGTCGGCGCCAGCGCATAGCCGGCGCGGGTCCCTGCGCCCCGGCTGCGTAACAAGGCCTCGACCCGGCCGGTAGGCATGGGCGTCTTATGGCGGAGGCAAGGCCATCACGGACGAGGTCGTCGGAAAGGTCGGGCGCGTGACGGGGACGGTCGGTCCCGGCCGGGTCGGTGAGGTCATGCTCGCCGTCCGCGGCGGGAGCGAGCACTTTCACGCCTACCCCTGCGATGCGAAGAGCATCGCGGTCGGCACCCGGGTCGTGGTCGTCGAGTACTATCCGCCGCGGACGGTTGTGGTCGCCGAGGCGTAAGCGCCCCGGCGCGGGAGGAAGCTCGTGACTGCCATCGGTTCGTTCGCGTACCTCGTCGTCGGTATCGCCGTCGTCGCGATCGCCTTGTTCGTGCTGGTGTTTCGCGCCATGTGGCGCGTCGCCGAGCCGAACGAGGCGCTCATCATCTCCGGCCTGCACCACCGCTCGAACGAGGAGACGGGTGAGTCGCTCGGGTTCAAGATCGTCACCGGGCGCGGAACGCTGGTCATTCCCGGCGTCCAGGTCGTGCGCCGGCTCTCGCTCGACTTGCGCGAGTCCGAGCTGCAGATCGCCTGCGTGACGCAGCAGGGAATCCCCGTTCACATCAAAGGCGTCGTGATCTACAAGGTCGGCGACGACTTCGCCTCGATCGCGAACGCCGCGCGGCGCTTTCTCGACCAGCAAGACCGGATGGACGCGCGCATTCAGCAAGTCTTCGCCGGCCATCTGCGCGCGATCTGCGGCTCGCTGACCGTCGAAGATCTCATTCGCGAGCGCGACAAGCTGACCGAAGCGACGCGCGGGGCGTCGGGGACCGAGATGGAGAAGCTCGGCTTGATCGTCGACTCGCTGCAGATTCAGGAGATCGACGACCCGACCGGCTACATCGACAATCTCGCCAAGCCGCACGCCGCCGCGGTGCAGCGCGACGCTCGCATCGCGCAGGCGCAGGCCGATCAGGAAGCGACGCAGCGCGAGCAAGAAGCCAACGCGCTCAAGGCGCAAGCGCAGCGCGACAGCAAGATCAAACAGGCCGGCTACCAAGCCGAAGTCGACAAGGCGGCGGCGCAGGCGAAACAAGCCGGGCCGCTCGCCGACGCCGTCGCGCGCCAGCAGGTCGTCGTCGAGGAGACGAAGATCGTCGAGCTCGACGCGCACAAGAAAGAGTCGGAGCTGCTGGTCACCGTGCGCCGGCCGGCCGATGCGTCCGCGTACGAGAAGACGACGCTCGCCAACGCCCAGCGCGACGCCGACATCGCCGCCGCGCAGGCGCGCGCGAAGCAGATCGAGCTGCAGGCGCAAGCCGACGCGACGCGCGTGAAGCTCGCCGCCGACGCCGACTCGACGAAGACCAAGATGCTAGGCGAGGCCGACGGCGCGGCGATTCGCGCGCGCGGCGCCGCCGAGGGCGATGCGATCAGCGCAAGAGGTCTGGCCGAAGCGGCCGCGATCAAGGCGCGCGCCGACGCGCTCGCGCAGAACCAGGAAGCGGTCATCTCGCAGCAGCTCGCCGAGAAGCTCCCGCAAATCGTCGAAGCCGCTTCGAAGGCGTTCAACAACATCGATCAGATGATCGTGATGAACGGAGCCGACGGAATCTCCGAGATGATGGGCAAGGTGCTCTCGCAGGGCGCCGCCGGCTTCCAGCTCGCGCGCAACCTGCTGGCGCACGCGAAGCCGGCATCCGAGTACACCACGCCGCCCGCCGCCAACGGCGGTGCGGTGGTGAAGCCGGCGACGCCGACCGAGACGAAGTGAGCCTCTGGGCGCGGATCGTTCGGCTGCTGACCGGCGAGGCGCGCTCGCAGCTCGCGCGCCTCCACGATCCCGCGGCCTCGGTCGACGCCGCGTACCGAGCGCAGCTCGAGATCGTCGACGAGGTTCGCGCGAACCTCGTCGAGCTGCTCACCGCGCGCAAGCGCTTGGAGATGCAGCTGGCGGTCTACGAGCGCGGCGGCGCGCCGCCGGCCGCGCTCGACGCATTCCGCGCCGAGATCGACGAGCTGCGCGGGCGCGAGGACGCGCTCGCGCGGGCCGCGGAGGAGCTGCGCCGCCGCGCCGACGCGCTGCGCGCCGAGCGCGACCTCACCCGCGCCCGCGTCGCGGCCGCGAAGGCGGGGATTGCGGCGCACGGCGCGATCGCGGAGATCGGCGCGGAGCACGCCGAGATCCGCACCCTTCTCGACGACGCGCGCGAGCGGACGACGGCGCTGCAAGCCCGGGCGGCGGCACTGGCCGAGCTGGTCGACCGCGACGCGCACAGTCCCAGCCCCGCGCCGGCGCCGCGGCCCCCGCACGCCGAAGCGTCGATCGACCGCGAAGCGCTGCCGTAGCCGCCACCCGCCCGGCGCGCGAGCGAGCCGCTTCGTGAAGAACGGTCGCGTTTGGGGTATGCGTGCCTCAAGGCGAACCCGGTTCGGGAAGGACGGGCGTTCGCATCGTCTCGGAGGCACCGTTGATCCGTTTGGAAAGCGCCCCGCGTGAGGCTACGCAGCGGCGGCTGGCACTGCTCGTCCGTGCCGGCGAGCTCTTTCATCGGTCGCTGGACCTCGACGAGACCCTCGCCAACGTCGCCCGAACGGCCGTCGAGTCGTTCTCCGAGCTCTGCCTGTTCGACCTGATCGACGAGAACACGGGGCGCCTGTACGTCAGCGTCGGCGCGCACCGCGAGCCGGAGATCGAGCGCTCGCTGAAGGCCCTCGTCACCCCGCTCCTGCAGTCGGAGACGCGCGGCATCCACCCGGCGCGGTATGTCGCCCAGACCGGCGAGTCGTTCTTCGTCCCGCTCTTCGACGAGGAGACGCTGCTGCGGCACGCCTCGTCGACCGAGCACGAGTCGTTCATGAGGAAGATGAACTACCGCTCGAAGATCGTCGTGCCGGTCATCGCGCACGGGGCGATCTTCGGCGCGCTGACCTTCGTGCGCACGCACGAGTCGGAGCCCTTCGACCGCGCCGACATGCAGGCCGCCGAGGAGCTGGGGCGCCGCGCCGGGCTCGCGGTCGCGAACGCGAAACAGTACAGCCGCGAGCAGCACGTCGCCGAGACGCTGCAGCGCGCGTTCTTGAACGACGAGCTGCCGCAAACCGAGACCCTGCAGTTCAACGCGATGTACCAAGGTGCGCAGGTCGGCAGCGCGCTCGGCGGCGACTGGTACGACGCCTTCGCGCTCAACGGCCGGATCGTGATGACGATCGGCGACGTGACGGGAAAAGGCGTCGACGCGGCGCGGCTGATGGTCCAGCTGCGGCAGTGGGTCAGAATGGCGGCCGTCGTCTCGGCCGATCCGGCCGAGATGATGGCGCTGTTGAACCGCGCGCTCATCTTCGAGGGACGCGACGAGCTCGCGACGGCGTTCATCGGCGTGGTCGACCGCGAGGGGCGCAGCATCAGCTACGTGTCCGCCGGACACCCGCCGCCGTTCGTCAAGCGCACCGGTAGCCGGCCGTCGGCATTGCCGGGCGCTCCGGGCGTTCCGCTCGGCGCGACGACCGATCCGAGCTATGCCGCGCACTCCGCCTCGCTCGCGGACGCGACGCTGTTGGTCTTCTACACCGACGGCCTCACCGAGGTCGATCGGAACCCGATCGAGGGCGAGGCGGCCGTCGAGCAGCTTCTTTCGGGCGACGAGATCTTGTTCGCGGCGAATCCCGCGCGTTTCGTGAGCCGTCTCGTCGCTGGCAAACAGGCGAGCGACGACATGGCGATCCTCACCGTTCGCTTGGGGCGCTCGCACGGCCGGTGGGCGTTCGACGTCGCCGACTCCGGCGCGGCGTACGCGATCAAGCGCGACTTCATCGCCGCGGTGCGCGAACAGTACGGCGGCGCCGCCGACCTCGACGCCTGCGAGGTGATCTTCGGCGAGCTGGTCGGGAACGCGCTGCGCTACGCGCCGGGGCGCTTGAGCCTGGGGCTCACCGTCGACGCGCGCGGGGTGTGGCTGCACGTCATGGACGACGGTCCGGGCTTCAGCGGTCCGCCCTCGCTCCCCACCGACGTGTGGTCGGAATCCGGCCGCGGGCTGTTCTTGGTCGGCGCGCTCGCACAGGAGGTGTCGATCCGCCGGTTGCCGGCGTACGGCACGTACGTCAAAGTACTTCTTCCGACCCTCGTGGACAAGCGGCTGCCGTAGCCGAGCTCAGCTCGCGCCGCCGCCCTGCTGCTGCGCGCCGGCGCCGTCCGGAGCGCGCCACATCGCCGAGACGAGCGCGACCGCGACGAGCATGCCGATCAGCGGCGCGACGACATAGACCCACCAGGCGCCGAAGCCGCCGGCGACGATCGCGGGGCCCAGCGTGCGGGCGGGGTTCATCGAGCCGCTCGAGATGTGGCCGCCGATCCAGCGGTCGACGACCGTCGTCGCGCCGTTCGCGATCGCCGCTTCCGGACCGATGAAGCGCGCGGCGTTCGCGGTCGAGAGCGCGACGATGATCAGCACGGTGGTGAGAACGATCTCGAGCCAGAAGGCCGGCCAGATGCCGAGCGACATCTCCGGCAAGAGCGCCGTGCGTGGAGCCTGGAAGATGGCGAGCATAAGGGCGCCGGCGGCGATCGCGCCGAGAAACTGCACGGCGATGTAGCCTGGGACGCGCGCCCAGTGGAAGTCCTTGCGCAGCGCGAACGCGAGCGTGGTGCACGGGTTGGTGTGCGCGCCCGAGACGTTGCGAAACGAGTAGATGATCACCATCGTCGCCAGCCCGGTCGTCCCCGTCTCGACGGCGTAGCCGAGGTGAAAGCCCAGACCGCGCGCGATCACCGCCGGTCCAACGGTCCCCAGCGTCACGATCGCGGTGCCGATGAACTCCGCCAGCAGGCTGGCGGGGAAACCCCGCGGCGTCATGGACTGCTGCTTGTCGTCGCTTCCGCTGCCGTCGTCGTCGGTCATGCGCCTCTTCAGAAGAACGGGTTGTGCGCTTTTTCTTCGCCGATCGTCGTCGGCGGGCCGTGTCCCGGCATCACGACCGTCTCGTCCCCGAGCGCGAACAGTTTGAACCGCACGCTCGCGAGCAGATCGTCGTAGGTCGAGACGTCGGCGAAGATTCCCCCGACCGAGCCGGCGAAGAGCGTGTCGCCGCTGAAGACCGTCGAGCGGAACAGAAAGCACGACGAGCCGTCGGTGTGGCCGGGCGTGTGCAGCATGCGAATCGCCGCGTCCTCGCCGAACGGCAGCTCGTCGCCGTCGGCGACCGGAATCGCGCGCTTGCCGAGGCTCCCGATCGCGCCGGCGTCGGCGCGGTGCATCACGATCTCGGCGTTCGGAAACGCGCGCGCGACGTCGGCCGTCGCGTCGCAGTGGTCGGCGTGCTTGTGCGTGATGAGGATGTAGCGCAGCGCGTACGGGCCCTCGTTCACCGCGTTCAGCAGCGTTTTCGGAAAGCCGGCGGGATCGACCAGCGCCGCCGTCTTGCCGTCCTGCAAGAAGAACAGATAGCCGTTCGAGGGATGCGGGTCGTGCGGGTGGTGCCGCACCTCGGGCGGGAGCTCGGCCTGCGGGTACCAGCGGCGCGCCGCGGTGTCGGCGAACTTGCCGGGATCCAGCCGCAGCACGACCGCGACCGCGCGGGCTTGGTCCTCGTTCGGGGCGCCGGCGCCTTTCAGCCACGCCTCGACGGCCCGCTCGTCGAGGCCGACGCGGCGCGCCAGCTCGCCCGCCGAGAGGCGGTTGCCGCGCAGCCCCTTGCGCAGGACGTCGGAAGGGTCGTCTTCGAGCGCGATGCGCGGCCAGCCGGCGGTCGCGCTCACCAGAGCGCTCCGTCGCCGACCAGGATGTAGAGGATCGGGCCGATCCCCCAGAACACGCCGACGACCGCCCAGATGATCTTCTGGGTCCCGTTGAGGTCGGCGCGCCCGGCAAGGTTGAGCCACATCAGCACGACCGCGATCGGGTGGAGTATCGCCGAGATGAGGATCTCGAAGACCAGCTTCAGCACGCTCCGGGTCTTCGGCCCGAACCGGACGCAACCCGGCCGGGGTTGAAGGGGGCGGAATGCCCGCCCCGACGCATACCAAGCTCATCATCATCGGCTCCGGACCGGCCGGCCTGACGGCCGCGATCTACGCCGCCCGCGCGAACCTCGCCCCGATCGTCTTCGCCGGCGCCATGTACGGCGGGCAGCTCATGCTCACCACCGAGGTCGAGAACTACCCGGGCTTCCCGGCCGGGATCATGGGCCCCGAGCTGATGGAGGCGTTTCGCGCGCAGGCCGAGCGGTTCGGCGCGGTCATCCACAACGTCGACGTCACCGCGGTCGACTTCCGCGAGCGGCCGTTCGTGGTGCGAACGTACGACGAGGAGTTCACCGCCGACAGCGTGATCGTCGCGACCGGCGCGAGCGCGCGCTGGCTGAACATCCCGGGCGAAGCGCGCCTGCGTGGCCGCGGCGTCTCGACCTGCGCAACCTGCGACGGCGCGTTCTTCCGCGACAAGCACATCGTCGTCGTCGGTGGCGGCGACTCGGCGATGGAAGAGGCGCTGTTCCTGACGCGCTTCGGCCGCAAGGTCACGGTGATCCATCGCCGCGAGGCGCTGCGGGCCTCGAAGATCATGGCCGAGCGCGCGCTGCACCACGAAAAGATCGGCTTCGTCTGGAACACCGCCGTCGTCGAGGTGCTCGGCGAGGACAAGACGACCGCGCTGCGCCTGAAGAACCTGGTCGACGGCGAGGAGTCGCTGCTCGAGGCCGATGCGTTGTTCATCGCGATCGGCCACGACCCGAACACCGAGATCTTCAAAGGCCAGCTCGAGCTCGACGCCGCGGGCTACATCGTCAGCGCGGACGGCGTGCGAACGAACGTCGAAGGCGTCTTCGTCGGTGGCGACGTGTACGACATCCGCTACAAGCAGGCGGTGACGGCGGCCGGGATGGGCTGCAAGGCGGCGATCGACGCGGAGAAGTACATCGAGTCGCTCGAAGCGGCGGAGCACAAGACCGCGGTTCACGTCGCGTGACGACGCCGCCAGCGGATGCGGACGGCGCGGTGACCGTCAAGAACTACCCGCACGCGATGGACATCTTCCGGCGGCTCGACGGACTCGAGGCGCTGGGAATGATGCAGCGCGGCGAGGTGCCGAAGACGCCGATCACGCGCTGGATGAACTTCTCGCTGGAGACCGTCGAGCGCGGCCACGTCGTCTTCGCGATGGTCCCGCACGAGGATCTCTACAACATGATCGGCTCGGTGCACGGCGGGATCATCACCACCCTGATGGACAACGCGCTCGGCAGCGCGGTGCAGTCGGTCCTGCCCGCCGGGCGCGTTGCGACGACGATGGACCTGCACACCCGGTTCCACCGTCCCGTCACCGCCGCGACCGGCAAGGTCTTCGCCGACGCGCGCGTCGTGCACGCCGGCCGCCGCACCGCCACCTCCGAAGCGCACCTGGTCGACGCGAACGGAACAGTTTACGCAACGGGCAGCTCGACGCTGATCATCCTCGAGGATGAGCTTTCGTCTTAAGCGCGCAATATGACCGTTTTCCGCTGAAATGCTCTTAGAGCGGAAAACTCCTTAGTGTCGTGACGCGCTCGACCGCGCTGGCGCACGGCGACCCGATAACGAACAGCTGCCAGACCGTACTAATCTTGAAAACAATCCTTGAAGAGAACGCGCGGGAGTTCGACGAGTTCGTAATTTGGGTTGCACAACAGGAGTACATTCCGGTAGATGGGCCGCCGTTACAAGGGACCAGCCGCTAGAGCGAATCAGGAAGACCCTCCGTTAGTACGACTCAGAAGGGCCCTTGCTATTACTTCCGGTCGTCCTCTTTGCGGCTTTCTAACTCCGCGTCGCGTTCGCCAATAACAACCTCGGCTTCCATTGGCGGATTCTTTCCACCATCCGTTAAGCCCAGCACGAGAAGGATTTCAGTACAAGGGTTATCCTCACTCGCGTTCGGGTGCTCCGAGCAGCGCCACGTCCCGTTCTTTCGCGTAACGACTGGCGTTTTTCGTTCAGTGTCCGTGGAGTCGCTTACTAGGTATGTATCGCGATCCCAGACACGCACGGTAAATGTGTGCTCTGGGTGCCCAGGAACGCCGCGCACCTGACACATTAGAACTAGCTTGCCGTCATCGGAAACATAAAACCAAGGACCTCGACGCAAGGGTATGCCAACAACATCCCCCTGTAGGTCGAGCCTTGGAATGCGACGGAAAACAGCCTCGACTTGAGCTCTGATGGTGTCCTTTGCCGCATCTGGAACACCGTCTAGGTACGGGCCGAGTACACCGATCAGATCGTCCGCGAGCCGAGCATAGCGCTCGTCTAATCTCAGAAGCGACGTGCCCGCGAGAAACTCAAGAACCCCGACCGATTGCCGGATGGAATATGAGCCGCTCACCATGATTTCATCTCTTATAACCCCAACGGCGTTCCCTAATCTGAAGAACACCCTCAAGGAAGGTCGAAGAAGGCTAGGAGTCTCGGCGAGCACTGTTGCAGATACGACGTTTGGCTCGCTTTCGTCTGAAAGCAAAACCTGCTGACCTCTCTCGGAAAGCCTAATTCCAAGGTCGGTGATTAACATCTCTACGGATTGGCGGGGCAGACGAGCATCATAAGATAGGGCGGTCGCACTGTATCCAAGATAAAAAGCGCTGCTTGCGTCAGCCTCAGAAAGCAGCGTCGTCCTCTTTGCCATCTCGTCTATTGCTTGCTTCATCAATTTGTTCGTAGCAAGAAGCTGCTCGTTGTTGGCACGAAGTGCGTCGTGCCGTTGTCCGTCCTCGGCACGTTCCTGATCGTGTTGTTCGCGTTCCTTCGCTCTGAGCTCATTCGCTCGCCGGCGCTCCAGCCTCGCACGGAAGTGCTCATCGAAAGACAAGACTGACGCCCCTATTAGAAGCCAACCAAGGCTCAATTCAATGTCCTTCAACTCTGGCTCGGGAAACCTAAAATTCGCAAGAACGACGAGGAGTACTCCTAGCGCTACAAGGCCGAATACCCGAATGTGATAGCGCCAGCGAATGGGCTCGCTGGTTTCCGCAGCAACGAATATCATGAAGTCTCCCGCATTGCCACATAGTCGAGCCAACTCGATTTTCGGCTAATGAAGCCGACATTCTTCGGATAACCTGAAAGTTCGGCGACAGGCGGGTGCCTCCCCCGGCCGGACGACTGCACAGCGACCGCGACGGATCAGCTCCAGGTCTCTAAAAACGGCCAAATTAAGTCGACGCCGGCTAACGTGCGGTTGTCGTCTATGGCGTCGGCTGAGTCTGTTGTTGCCGCGGCTCGGGAGCGAGAACGTAGTGCACGCGGCCGTCGGGTTCCAAGATCAGCGCGACTGCAAGCCTCGGTGCGATGAACCTCTTATCGTCCGGTACGACCGAGATCGGCACCTTCGCGCCGTCATAGGGGAACATGTATTGCGCTGAAGTTCCGAGCCACACGTAGTCGATGTACAGCCACGATCCCCCGACATCCACCT
The DNA here is from genome assembly GCA_019235885.1 of Candidatus Eremiobacterota bacterium. Classification (GTDB taxonomy): domain Bacteria; phylum Vulcanimicrobiota; class Vulcanimicrobiia; order Vulcanimicrobiales; family Vulcanimicrobiaceae; genus Vulcanimicrobium. The sequence goes on from JAFAKB010000099.1 coordinate 51,510, forward strand.
TTCGCGCCTTGCATCGCTCGCAAACGGAATACCGGCTCACCGTCGGTGTGTTCCATCGCCGCGCTTGCCTTCGCAGTGCAAGCGTGACGAAGCCGATGAAGAGCAGCACGCCGAGGAAGACGCCGACCTGCGCGGAGGCACGAAGCAGGGCAGCCAGGATCACGCTCACTACCGCAGCGGCGACCGCACTGCCGGCCACCGCGTTGAGGAACATGATGAAGAACCCGATGGCCTTGAACCCCTGAAGGATCGGCGGAGCGTTCTCGAAGTAGTCCGATGCCGACGCTACGATCGCATCCACGTGATCGATCTCGACGAACCGATGTCCCAGCCACCACGGACACTTCCGTTTCGGCTGCGATGACGTGCCGTGACTCGCGGCGCCGACGACGGTTCCAGCTTCCGCCGGCGCTGGTGCTGAGACTCGCACGGCGACCGGCTCCTGATCGAGCGGTTTTCCCGTGGTCGGATGCCGATATTGGAGAATCGTGAACGGCGGCCACTCGAGCTTGATGAAGAGCGCCGTCAGCCCCGCCCCTACCAACGCGAAGACAAGAAAGACGAAGTTCGGATCCACGAGGCGCAAGACCCCGAGGAGCACCGTAAGAACGATCGATGCGCCGAAGCCGGCCTGGAGGGATAGCCAAAACCGCCCCGCTCGTCGCGTACCTGGATCGAGAGACGACGGCTGCGCCGGTACTGGTTCGATTTTTGCGCCCTCGTGAAGGAGCGCATCCGCGGCCCGCTCATTCGCCTCAACGTCCGGCGCGGATTTGGAGCTCGCTGACATGGTGAGCTTTCCTCACACCCTCGTGGATCGGAGGACGCCGCTGTCCACGGGCAGGGTTCCTCGGCATGCTGAACAACTAGCATCGTACGTTCGCGCGACGCGGAGCGCAATCGATGTCGTTTGCAATTTTGTCGCAACTCCGCGATTTTGCGAACGGACTGCGAGATCGAGGATGGCAGCAAGCAAAGTCGTGCTCGACGGTGAACGCATCCGGGGGCTGAGAGAACGCCGCGGGTTCTCGTCGCAGAGCGACCTCGCGCTGGCGACGGTGACCGTCGACCCGAAGCGGGGCGGGTTGGGACCGCGAACGGTGTGGGATGCCGAGAACGGGAAGCCCGTCACGCGCCGGACGCAGCTGCTCATCGCGAGAGCGCTCGGCGTCGACGACTGCGACGAGCTGCTGCTTCGGAGCGGTCACCAGGCGGTACGGGACGCGACGCGAGCTTCGTTGCCGCTGAACGCGGCGACATCGGCGATCCCGTTTCGGTATGGGCAAGACCGAAGATGGCTCGGGAGCGCCGGCCGCGCCGCCGCGCTCTGCTTGGTTTTCATTGCCGGTGCCGCGTTGGTGACATCATGGCAGTTCGGTCGTTACGAAACTTCTTCGCCCGACGAGACCGGAGCGCCGATCGGACTCGACACCGCCGTTTGGACGGTGAACGGCCCAGCGGCGCGAGCGGCGCTCACGAACATGGACGCGCCGCGCGCGCGAATCGTTCAGCCGATGCTATCGTTCTCGCGGCAGCGCGGGCTCGGCATCAGTGGGATCGACGGGACGTACGAACAGGAAGGGATTCAGACCGTCAAGCCGTTCCGGCCGCCATTCACGGTGCGAGCGACCGTCATGACCACAGCCGTCAACGCCGGTGCGTTTGCGCTGCTCGTCACGAGCGCCGACGGAGGGCGCGGTGTCTCGCTGACCGGCGGAAAGGGCGCAAACGACGTGTTCACCGGGCTCACATACCAGAGCCCTAGCGGTCCGGGAACACATTGGAGGCTCCGCGGAAAGCTCTCGGAGCCGCGAGCGCCCTCGCTCAACGTCTGGTATCAGCTCGCGATCGCGGTCGATGCGTCGGGGAATGCGACGCTGAGCGCGGCGCCGCAGGGGACCGAAGCGCGCAGCAGCACGCTGCGCGCGCTCGGCACGGGACCGTTCTACGTCCTGCTCTCGCAAGGTTCGGGCGCGTATGGTTCCGGCCCGAATCAAGCCTACTGGCGGTCGATCACGATCACCGGTCGCGACACGGTCGTGGCGCTCCGGTTTCGCCGCGAAGCGCCTCGCGTCGCCGAACTCGCGCGCTACCTGCGGTAGAAGACGATCACGCGCGGGTTTTGCGGGTCGAGGCGCGGGTCGATGTCGACGGCGACGGCGTTGTTCGGGTTGATGCCGAGGTGCTGCAAGTACTCGGCGAGCGAGCTCTGGTCTTCGCTCTGGCCGTTGTTCCGGTCGACGTCGGCGACCGTCGCTTTGTCGAGCGCCGCGACGAGTGCTGCGTGCCGGCTGCCGCGGGACGAGCGCGCCAGCGTGCGGCGGTCGGGCGTTCCGACCGACAAGCCGCCGACCGCGACCGGGATGACGTCGCGCGAGGAGATGTGATTCTTCATCGTCGCGAGCATCTGTGTCTCGCGGTCGAAGTTCGCCAGCGCGTGGCGGAGGTAAGCCGTCTGCTGGCTACCCGTCATCGTCGTTTGCGCGAACGCCGCCGGCGTGGCGGCGAGCGCGCATGCAGCGGCAAGCAGCGCCGCGAGTGCTCTCTGTTTCACCTCGCTCTCTTACCCGCTCGGCATGCCACGCAGGAAACGAGCGCTCGCAAGCGGTGCTACGGAGCGCAAAGCTAAGCTGGCGTCGTCGCCTCGCGCGCGTGCAAATCTTCGGCGTAGGCTGCTGCGATCAGCGGCGCGTAGCGCTGTTCGACGACGCGGCGCTTCACTTTCAGCGTCGGGGAGAGCTCGCCGTCCTCGATGGTGAGGTCGCGCGGCAGCACCGCGACGCGCTGCACCTGCTCGTACTTCGCGAGATCCGCAGTGTGCACGACGACCTCGCGGATCATCAGCGCGCGGACGCGCTCGTCGGCCGCGATCTGCGCGGTCGGCATGTCCGCGGGAATCTCGAGCTTGCCGCGCACCAAGTCCCAGTTCGGCGCGACCAGCGCGGCCGGATGCGGCATGTTATTGCCGAAAGCCATCACTTGGCCGACGTAGATCGAGCGTTTGATCGCGGTCTCGATGCGCGCCGGCGAGATCCACTTGCCGCCGCTGCTCTTGAAGAGCTCCTTCTTGCGGTCGGTGATCACGAGGTGGCCGCGCGCGTCCAGCATGCCGATGTCGCCGGTGCAGAACCAGCCGTCGGCGGTAAACGGCTGTTCCTCCGCCGCCACGTGATAGTAGCCCAGCATCACGTTCGGCCCTTTCACCAAGATCTCGCCGTCGTCGGCGATCTTCACCTCGACGCCGGTGACCGGCGGTCCGACGGTGCCGATCTCGTTGTCGGTCGGCGTGTTGACGGTGACGACGGGCGAGGTCTCGGTGAGCCCGTAGCCTTCGAGCACGGTCATCCCCATCGCGGCGAGCGTGAGCGCGGTGTCGCGGTGCAGCGGCGCGCTCCCGGAGACGAAGTACACGAGCCGGTCGAGCCCGAGCATGGCGCGGATCTTGCTCAGCACGAGCCGGCGCGCGAGCGCGTTGCGCAGCCGCAACAGCGGCGTGACGCCGCCGTCGCGCACGGCGCGCTCGTACGCGGTGCCGACATCGAGCGCCCACGGAACGAGCTTCGCTTTGAGGCCGCCGGCTTTGCGCGCGTTGCCGATGATCGCCGCGATCAAACGCTCGAAGATGCGCGGCACGAACGCGACGTAGTTCGGCCGGATCGCCTTGAGATCCTCGAGCAGCTGCTCGGGCGTGGTGACGTAGTGCAGCAGCCCGTTGTAGAGATAGCCGAGCGTGTTGGTGTGCTCGTAGACGTGCGCGAACGGCAGCACCGAGAGCGCGACCTGCGCCTCGTGCTGTCCGCTCTCGTGCGGGTCGAACGCCGAGCGCACGTCGGCGACGAGGTTGCGGTGCGAAAGCATCACGCCCTTCGGCTGGCCCGTCGTCCCCGAGGTGTAGATCAGCACCGCCAGATCGTCCAAGCCGATCCCGGCTTGATACGAAGCCAGCAGCGCGGCCGATTCCTCGTCATCCTGACCCTTCGACGAACTCAGGGGAAGGGCGGAACGAACGAACGCTTCGAACCCGTCCGGCCCGTCGTCGGCGAACGCGACGAACGGGGGCGCGTTCGGAACCGCCGCGCGCAGCCGCGCCGCGGTCGCGGCGTCGTCGACGAACACGAGCTTCGCCGCGCTGTCGGCGAGGATGAAGGCGACTTGGTCGTCCGCGGTGGTGGCGAACATCGGCACGACGACCCCGCCCGCGTACAGGATGCCGAAGTCGGCGATCAGCCAGTCGACGCGGTTGTTCGCGACGATCGCGACGCGGTCGCCGCGCCCGATCCCCCGCGCGCGCAGTGCCTGCGCGACCGCGGCGGCCCGGCGGTGCACCTCGCCGGACGAGAGCTCGTGCAGCGTTCCGGCCCGCCGCTCGCCCAAGGCGATCGGCCGCGGCTCGGCGAGGCGCTCCGCGATGAACGCCGGGAGCGTTGGCAGCGTCGTGTCCCCGAGTGCGCTCGTCGGGGCGGCAGAGGTCGTCATCCTCGGTCCAAGACCCTCCCCGGCGGGAAACGGCGCCGGAAACACCTTGACGGGTTAGCTTTAACCTATTATAAATAACATATGCCAGCGCGGTCAAGGGCGGCGGCCCAGGCGTCTCCGGAGCCCGGCGCGGCGACGAGCGGGCACCAGTTTCCGGCCGAGTTCGAGCGCGACCGGGTGTTCACGGGGGAGGTCAAGACGAAGACCGTCTTCCCCGCCTTGGTCCTGCAGATGCTGCACTCCCAGCCCGACAGCGGCTACGGTTTGATGCAGCGGATCGCCACCCTCGGCGGCATCTTCCCGGTTAACCCGAATACGATCTATCCGCTGCTGCGGCGGCTCGAGGAGCGCGGCTTCATCCGCGGCGAGCTCGACGCGTCGACGAAGCGCGGCACGACCCTCTACCGCATCACGGGCGCCGGCGAAGAACGGCTCGAGCGCATTAAAACCAACTTCAAGCCCTACCTCACCAAACTGATCGCGGCGCTGCAACGGCTCCGCATCGACTTGTACGGAGAGACGTCATGAGCACCTACCGCGCACCGCTGCGCGACATGCAGTTCGTCCTGCGCGAGCTGGCCGGCGTCGAGGAGATCGCGAAGCTCCCCGGCTACGAGGACACGACCGACGTGCTCGACGCGATCCTCGACGAAGCGTCGACGTTCGCGAGCGAGGTGCTCGACCCGCTGAACCAGTCGGGCGACAAGGAAGGCTGCACGTGGAACGACGGGGTCGTCACGACGCCGAAGGGCTTCAAGGAAGCGTACAAGCAGTTCGCGCAGTCGGGCTGGATCGGTCTGCCGGTGCCGCCGGAGTACGGCGGCCAAGGACTGCCGCAGATCATGCTCGGGCCGACGCTCGAGATGTGGAACGCGGCGAACGTCGGCTTCGCCAACGGCCCGCTGCTCAACCAAGGCGCGATCGAAGCGATCGAGCAGTTCGGCAGCGAAGCGCAGAAGCAGACGTTCATTCCGAAGCTGGTCAGCGGCGAGTGGACGGGAACGATGTGCCTGACCGAGCCGCAAGCCGGCTCCGACCTCGCGCAGGTGCGCACGCAAGCGGTCCCCGAGGGCGACCACTACCGCGTCAAAGGCCAGAAGATATTCATCACCTTCGGCGAGCACGACATGGCGCCGAACATCATTCATTTGGTTCTGGCGCGGCTGCCGGACGCGCCGGAAGGGACGAAGGGCATCTCGATGTTCATCGTGCCGAAGGTGCTGGTGAACGCGGACGGCTCGCTCGGCGAGCGCAACGACGTGAAGTGCGCCGGGATCGAGCACAAGATGGGGATCAACGCGAACCCCACCTGCACGCTCAACTACGGCGAGAACGGCGAAGGTGCCGTCGGCTATCTCGTCGGCGAGGCGAACCGCGGCCTGGAATACATGTTCGTGATGATGAACGCGGCGCGCTTCAGCGTCGGCGTGCAGGGGCTGGCGATCGCCGACCGCGCGTACCAGCATGCGGTCGAGTACGCGAAGGAACGGATTCAGTTCCGCGACGCCGCCTCGCGCGACCCCAAGCCGGTCGCGATCATCAAGCACCCCGACGTGCGGCGGATGCTGCTGTGGTGCAAGGCGAACCTCGAGGCGATGCGCGCGCTGGCGTACGTCACCGCGGCCTCGCTCGACTACGCGCACAAGGCGGAAGACGAGGCGGTGCGCAAGGAGCACCGGGCGTTCGTCGAGCTGATGATCCCGATCGTCAAAGGCTGGCTCACCGAGAACGGGCAGACGATCTGCTCGACCGCGCTGCAGGTCTTCGGCGGTATGGGCTTCATCGAAGAGACCGGGATCGCGCAGCAGTACCGCGACGTGCGCATCACCACCATCTACGAAGGGACCACGGGGATTCAGGCCCTCGACCTGGTCGGCCGCAAGCTGGTGCGCGACATGGGCGCCGGCGCGACCAAGGTTCTCAAGCAGATCGGCAAGTTCGCCAAGGAGCTCGAGGCCTCGGAGAACGCCGAGGTGAAGGCGCTCGCGCAGCCGCTCGCCGAGGCGGCGAAGGCGCTCGGCGAGACCGCGCAGTTCATCGGGATGTCGGCGATGGGCGACCTGCACAAGGCGTTCGCAAACTCGGTCCCGTTCCTGAACTTCTTCGGGATCGTCGCGGGCGGCTGGCAGCTCTTCCGCGGCGCGAAGATCGCCGCCGAGAAGATCGCGGCCGGCGACTCCGACCCGTTCTACGCGGCGAAGATCCAAACGGCGACGTTCTACGCGCACAACGTGCTCTCGCAGAGCGCGTGGCTGCAGAAGCAGATCACCGAGGGCTCGGGCGACGTGATGGCGGGCAGCGACGAGCTCTTCGGGGTCGAACGCCGCGC
>JAFAKB010000100.1 GCA_019235885.1 Candidatus Eremiobacterota bacterium
TGGGCGCGCGGGCGCTCGGCGCACGAGCATGTCGCGCGCGCGGTCAGCGGCGCGGTCGCGCGGCTGCTGCTGCGCACCGAGGAGCCGCCCGTGCAGGTGCACGACGGCGGGATGGATCCGCTCACGGATCTTCCGTCGCGTACCGCCACGCTCGCGCACCTGGACAACGTCCTGGCCGCCGCACAGCGGGGCGGCGGCCGGGTCGGCGTCCTCTTCATCGACCTCGACGGCTTCAAGGCGATCAACGACACGTTCGGTCACGCGGTCGGCGATCAGACGCTGATCGAGGCCGCGCGGCGCATGAAGGAGAGCGTGCGCCGCAACGATTTCGTCGGCCGGTTGGGCGGCGACGAGTTCGTAGCGATCCTCACCGTCGTCGACGACGAGCTCGAGATGGTCGAGGCCGCGCAGCGCTTCTTGGAGCGCGTGCTGGTCGAAGTGCAGGAAGGCGGCTTCACCAGCCTGGTGCGCGCCAGCATCGGGATCGCGGTCTCGCCCGACGACGGGACGACGCCGGAGTTGCTGCTGCAGCACGCCGACGAAGCGCTCTATGCGGCGAAGGAGAGCGGTGGGAACAGCGTGCGCTGGTACCGCGACGGGGTGAGCCAAGAGATGCGCGCGCGGCGCGAGTTTCGCGAGCGCTTGCGCGACGCGAGCTTCGAGACCGACTTCATGCTGTGCTACCAGCCGATCGTCTCGACCTCGTCGATGCGGGTCGTCGGCGCCGAGGCGCTGGTGCGCTGGCGCCACCCCTCGCGCGGCTGGCTCACGCCGCGGACCTTCCTCGACTTCAAGGGCGGGACGATGGCCTCGTCGGCGCTCGACGTCAAGGTCATCCGCGCCGTCGCCGAGACGCTCAACGCGAACGAGCGGCTCGACGCGCGCGTCCACATCAACATCGCTAACGCGAACTCGGTGGTGTGGTCGGAGATGGAGAACCTGATCCGCGACGTCGAGGAGGCGCCGAGCCGGCTCGCCCTCGAGGTGCGCGAGGCGACGATGCTCGCCGACTCCGACGCCGGCGGCTCGTTCCTGCGCCACGCGCGCCGGTTGGGGATCCCGATCGGGCTCGACGGCTTCGGCTCCGCGCCGACCTCGCTCAGCGCGATGGCCTCGCTGCCGCTCGACTTCATCAAGGTCGACCGCCGGGTCACGAATCCCGGTGAAGAGGGGAACGGCCACTGGAAGCGCGTCGCGCGCGCGGCGATCGGCGTCGCGCAGACGCTGCAGCTCCGCACGATCGCCGACGGCGTCGAGGACCCCGAGCAGGCGAAGTGGCTGGTGCAGAACGGCGTCGAGCAGATGCAGGGCTACCTGATCGCGCAGCCGATGACGGCGCCCGACTTCGCCGACTGGATGCGCTCGTCGCGGGCCGGCGCGCGCAGCGCTTGGTAGCGACCAACGATCTAGCCGCAGGGCCGAACGGCCTAGTCCGCTCAGGCGTATATTTTACCAACGGCAATGGCTCGCTCGGCTGGTTTTTCCGGTACTCCGTTGCGAAAAACGGAAGAGGAACACCGACCGAGCCGACGGGAGCGACTATGACCGTTGGGGCCATCCTTCATGGCGACCCGCAGTTTTCCGCGCACGAGGAGCGTTCGCCGGGCGCGCTCGGCTATGCCGCCGACGTTTTCGCCGCGATCGCCGGCGCCGACCGCTGGTCGGTGCGCTCCTTCGTGGACGGCGCGCCCTCACCGCGCGAGTGCGACGAGCGCGAGCGCGACTACGCCGAATTGCTGCGCGACCTGCAGTTGCGCGACGAGCCGTTGCCGACGCTCGTCGTGCGCAGTCGCAGCGGCGGCGCGCTGTTCCTGGTGTTCGGGCGCCACGGCGGGCCGCTGGCGGTGATCCGCATGCACGCCGACGGCGCGCGCGGCTTTCGGCCGGCGCAGATCGCCGCGACGCGCCGCTTCCTCGACGAGCACGGCGCCCCGATCACGCACTGGATCGTCGACGGCGCGGCGCCGGAGTGGCGCCGGAACAGCGCGCCGGTCACCTTCGTGATCGACGAGCACTTGCGCCCGGTGCTGGCGGAAGAGCCGGCCGACGACGACTCGCCGCTGCACGCGCTCTACCGCCCGCGCGACGGCCACACTCCGGCGCTCCTCGCCGACACGCTCGCGCACTTGATTCGCGAGCTCGCGTTCGCGCCGCACGGCCGCGCGGCGACGCGCGCGCTGCCGTTCGCCTCGGTTCGGCTGGCGCGGCTCGCGGGCGGATCGGCGCCGTTCTTCCTCGTCTCGGTCGAGCCGGCGCGCCGGCGCGGCACGGTGCTGCGCGCGATGACGCGCTACGGGCTGAGCCGGCGCGAAGGCCAAGTGCTTAGCGAAGTGCTGCGCGGTTCGTCCAGCACGGAGATCGGCGAGTCGCTCTCGATCTCCAGCTCGACCGCGACGTTTCATTTGAAACAGCTGCTCCGCAAGACGAGCTCGCGCAACCGCACCGAGCTCGCCGCCCGCGTCCTCGGCTGGGAAGAAGGTACGTAGCTCGAGGCAGCGTGCAGTTATGCGGCGCTCAGCTGATCGACGTGGCCGGCGAGGCGGTAGGCGGCGAAGAGGACGAGTAGCGCCGCTTCGATGAGCGCGGTCAGCGCGCCGGTGAGCGTGGCGCTTACGAACGGGGCCGGGAAGACGAAGACCGCGATCGCGCCGGCGATCGTGGGCGGCGCGACGAGCGCGAACGTCAGCAGCGTGCGCAGCAGAACGGCGGGCCCGCGCTGGTCGAGGGCGTTCGGCATCGCGGCGAAGACCGCGAGGCCGACGGTGCGAGTCAGCGCGAGCAGCGCCAGCGCGCCGATGAGCACGATCAGCGGGCCGCGCGCGTCGCGGCTGACGGAGACGTAGCCGCTCACCGCGAGTAGCGCGAGCATCGCGTCGCGGGAGTACGGCCCGAGCGTCCAGCCGCCGAGGCGCGCCGCGAGCGGGACGGAGCCGAGCCAGAACAGCGGCATGCGCATCGCCGGCGCGAGCCGTACGCCGGTGGTCGACGCGACGGCGACGTAGAAGCCGGGGAGCATGCCGACGAGCACGCCGACCGCGAGCTCGCCGCCGAGCCGGGCGAACGCAGCGAGCGCGGCGCCGGCCGCGAGCGCGAACGCCGCAGCCAGCGCGGTGATCGCGGGCGCGACGCGGCGCGAGAACATCAGCGTGTCGATCCACGCCAGCGCGAGCGCGCCGCGCAGCGGCGAACCAGCGTTGCTGCGGACGCGCGCGGCGCGCGCGCCGATTCGGCCGGCAGGAGCGAGGGCACCGGCCGCACGCGCGCCGCGCCGCGTGCGAACGCGCATCCGCCAGTCCAGGTTCGCCAGCGAGATGGCATAGAGCTCGGGATACGCGTCGCGCGCGGCGAGCACGAATGCGGCGCTCGCGAGCGCGGCGACGGCGAGCGGGAACGCAATCGCGCGCATGTCGCCGTGACCGAGCGCGCGCAGCACGAGCCCGGGATGCACGACCGTAACGTGCCGCAAAGCGTTCGGCATGCTCGGCAGGTGCAGCAGCCGCAACACGTCGACGAGCACCGGCAAGGCTGCCGCAAGGGCGATCGCGATCCCCGCTGCGATCGCGGCGATCCGTGCGGCGCCGCGGGCGAGCGCGCGCGGAAGCGTGACGCTGGCGATTGCCGCGCCGGCGGTCGCGAAGAAACAGAGTTGCGCAAGCAGCGCGTGCCACGTCGTCCCCGCCGGGATGCCGAACAGAATCAAATATGCGAAGCGCACGATGCCCTGCCCGAGCGTCGTCACGACGGCACGCACTTGCAGGTACGCGGCGACCGCGACCGGCGCGACGCCGGCGCGCGTGAACAGCAGCGCCTCGGCGCGTGAGGAGAAGACCCCGAGCGTGCGCGAGGTCCCGCTCGCGAGCACGACGCCGAACGCGACGACGAACCCGCACACCCAGAAGTCGGCGATCGCCGTCGCCCAGTCCGAGGGCTCCGCGGCGCGCGCCGGACCCGAGGTCTTGAAGAACGCGAACCCGACGACGGCAAAGAGATAGAACGCCCACATCGCGATGCGCCCCGGGTGCTTGCGCAGCGTCCGGAGCGTGTTCACCAGCGCATGGCGGTCGCCGTACGAGAGCGTCGCGAGAACGTTCACGTCCGCCTCCGTGCGATACGGCTCACGAGCGCGTCACGTCGAGGAAGACGTCCTCGATCGAACCGTCGCCGCGCCGCGCGCGGAGCTCCTCGATCGTGCCGCTCGCGACCAGCGCGCCGCGGTTGACGACCAGCATCCGGTCGCACATCGCGGCGGCGCTCTCGAGCAGGTGCGTGCTGACCAGCACGACGTGGCCCTCCGCGCGCAAGTCCGCGACGATCGCCCGCAGCTCGCGCTGGCCGAGCGGATCGAGCCCGATCATCGGCTCGTCGAGCAGCAGCACCGGCGCGCCGCCGAGCACGGTCGCCGCGAGCAGCGTCTTCTGGCGCATCCCTTTCGAGAGCGCGTTGCCGAGCGTGTTGCGCTCCGCGCTGAGCGCGAGCCGCTCGAGCAGCGTCTCGGCGCGCGCTTCCCACCCGGGCTGCTGCTTCGTCAGCGCCGCGACGAACGCGAGATGTTCCCACACCGAGAGCATCGGATAGACGTCGGGCGTCTCCGGGATCAGCGCGATCGTGCGCCCGCGCTCGGGGCCGAGCAGCTCGCCGTCGAACGCGATCGTCCCGGCGTCCGGGCGCACCAGGCCGGCGAGGCACAGAAACGTTGTCGATTTGCCGGCGCCGTTCGGCCCCGCGACGGCGACGACCTCACCGCGCGCGACGTCGAACGACAGCCCGCCGACCGCGGTCTTGGCGTCGAAGCGCTTCGTCAGCCCGCGAACCGACAGGCTCACGGCGCTTACGTTCCGACGGCTTCGGTCGCCGCGCGGTCGCGGAACTGCTTCCAGTACAGATGCGCATACCCGCCGTTGCGCGCGAGCAGCTCGGCGTGCGTGCCGTGCTCGGTGACGCGGCCGTTCTCCACCACGAAGATCACGTCGGCGTTCAGGATCGTCGAGAGGCGGTGCGCGATCACCAGGCTCGTACGCCCTTCCATCAGCGGGACGAGCGCGGCTTGGATCGCCGCCTCGTTCGCCGAGTCGAGCGCGCTGGTCGCCTCGTCAAGGATCAGGATGCGCGGGTTCTTCAGCAGCACGCGCGCGATCGCGAGCCGCTGGCGCTCGCCGCCGGACAGCTTGTGGCCGCGCTCGCCGACCACCGTCTCGTACCCGTCGGGAAGCGAGGCGATGAACTCGTGGATGTTCGCGGCCCGCGCGGCGGCGCTCAGCGCCTCGTCGGTCGCGTCCGGGCGCGCGTAGCGCAGATTCGCTGCGATCGTGTCGTGGAAGAGGTACGTCTCCTGCGTGACGATCCCGATGTTCTCGCGCAACGAGGCCAGCGTCACGTCGCGCACGTCGAGGCCGTCGACGCGCACCGCGCCGGACTGCGGATCGTAGAATCGCGGAACGAGCTGGGTGATCGTCGTCTTCCCCGCCCCCGAGGGTCCGACGAAGGCCGCCATCTGCCCCGGCTCGATTCGGAAGCTGACCCCGTTCAGCGCGCTGCGCTCCGGCGAGTACGAGAACTGCACGTCCTCGAACGCGATCTCGCCGCGCACGTCGTGCAATGCGAGCGCGCCCGGCTTCTCGGCCCCTTCGGGCTGCATGTCGAGGTATTCGAAGATGCGCTCGAAGACGGCCAGCGCCGAGACGATCTGCACCTGAACCCCGGCGAGCGCCGAAGCGGGGCCGTAGAGCCGCGCCAGGTAGGCGACGAACGCGACGATCGTGCCGACGGTGAGCGCGCCTTGGATCGCCAGCCAGCTGCCGACCAGCCAGACCACCGCGGGGCCGACGATCACCATCGCGGTGATCGCCGCGATGAACCACCGGCCGACCATCGCCAGCCGGATCTCGAGCTTCATCAGATCCGTTCCGGCTTGGTAGAAGCGCGAGCGCTCCCAAGCCTCGCGCACGAACGACTTGATCAGCGTGATCCCCGAGATCGAGAGCGTCTCCTGGGTGATCGACTCGATCTCGTCGCGCTTCTCCCGCGTGCGCTTCCGAATGATGAACATGCGGCGCCCGACCGGCGAGAGCGGAAAGATCATCAGCGGGATGATGGCGAGCGCGACCAGCGCGAGCTGCCAGCTCATGACGAAGATGGTGACGACCGTCGTGAGCATCAGGAAGACGTTGGTCACGATCGAGACGAGCGTTCCGGTGACGATGTTGTCGATGTTGTCGACGTCGTTCGAGACGCGGTTCATGATCTCGCCGGTCTTCGTGCCGGTGAAGAACGAGAGCGGCATCCGGTGCAGGTGCGCGACCAGGCTGGTGCGGATGTCGCGCATGATCCCTTCACCGACCAGCGAGTTCAGATATCCCTGGTAGACGCCGATCACGCCGGCGACGATCGCGACGGCGACCATCCCGCCGATGTTGAGCCACACGGCGTGCATGTCGTGCGCGGGGATCGCGTGGTCGATCAGCGACTTCGTAAAGAGCGGGGGAAGCAGGCCGAGCACCGAGATGACGAAGATGCAGACCAGCACGAGCGCCTGCTCGACCGTGTACGGCCGGAAAAACGCGAGGATGCGGCGCAGGTCGACCCGCTTCGTCACCTTCGGACGGTTGGGGTCGAACACGTTGGACCACATCAAGTGAAGCGGGCCCCCGCCCATGCCGCCTAACATCGCTCGCTAGAACCCCTGTTCTACCGCTTGCCGTTGCGAATCGTGGCCAGCTCGCGGAAGAGCTTGTGCTCTTTGTCGGTCAGGTTCGTCGGGAGCTGGCCGATCAGACGGACGTACTCGTCGCCGTAGCCGCCGTCCTTGAGCTTCGGCATCCCCTTTCCGGTGAGCCGCAGCATCTTGTTGTTCTGCGTTCCGGCCGGGATCGTCATCGTCACGTCCCCGGTCATGGTCGGGACGCGCACCTCGCCGCCGAGGATCAACTCATAGATGCTCACCGGCAGATCGACGTACAGGTCGTCGCCCTTGCGCTCGTAGTGGCCGTCGTTCGCGAGGTGCACGACCAGGTACAGGTCGCCGCGCGGGCCGCCGCCGGTTCCGCTCGCGCCTTGCCCGGCGAGGCGGATGCGCTGCCCGTCGCGCACGCCGCGCGGGATGGTCACGTCGAAGCGTTTCGTCTCGCGCACGCGCCCCGTGCCGTGGCACTGCGGGCAGATGCGGTTGCGCTCGGTCCCGCTGCCCTGGCAGCGCGGGCAGATGTCCTCGACCTGCAGCGTGACGGACTTCTTTCCGCCTTCGAACGCGTCGTGCAGCGAGAGCTCGATCGTCGACTCCAAATCTTCACCTCGCGTTCGCGACGACCCGAATCCGGCCGGGCCGGCCGTGCGCTGCCGGCCGATCCCGGAGAAGAACATGTCGAAGAAATCGGAGAAGCCGCTCGCCCCGCCGCCGGCGTTGGTGAAGCCGGAAAAACCGCCGAAGTCGGCGCCTTGCGCTTGGCGGTACGAGCGCGCCGAATCGGCCTCGCGCGCGGCGCGCTGCCAATCCGAGCCCAGGTAGTCGTACTTCTTGCGTTTCTCGGGATCGCCGAGAACCTCGTACGCCTCCTGGATGTCCTTGAACTTCTCTTCCGCCTCGCGCGCGTTGTTCGGGTTCGCGTCGGGATGCCACTTGCGAGCCAGCTTGCGGTACGCGCTCTTGACGTCTTTCTCGGCGGCGCTCTTCGGCACGCCGAGAATACTGTAGTAGTCTTTGTAGTTCACGGAGTCTTGGCGACGACGACCTGCGCGGGGCGGAGCACCTCGTCGCCGATCGTGTAGGCCTTGTGCGCTTCGTCGAGGACGGTCCCTTCGTCGACGCCTTCGGGCGCCGTCTGCGTCGCGATCGCCTCGGCGAGCCGCGGGTCGAACGGCATCCCCTTGAGCGAGACGCCTTTGACGCCTTCGCCGGAGAGGGCGGTCTCGAACATGCGGAGCGTCGCCTGCAGCCCGTCGCGCAAGCCTTCGGAGTCCTCGAACGTCACCGCGCGCTCGAGGTTGTCGAGCACGGGGAGGATCTTCGTCAGCACCGACTTCTTGCCGGCCAGCGAGATCTCGGCCAGCTGCCGCTCGATGCGCTTCTTGTAGTTCTCGAAGTCCGCCATCGCGTAGAGGAACTTGTTGTAGTTCTCCTCCGCTTTGGCGCGCGCCGCGGTGAGCTCGGCGGCGAGATCGCTCTCGCCGCCCTGCTGCTCTCCCGCCGCGCCGTTCTGCGGCGCCGCCGTCTCGTCGGCCGCCGCTCCCGTCGCGGTGTCCTCGTTCACGGCAGCGTTACTTCGCTTCCTTGAACTCGGCGTCGATCACGTCTTCGTTCGACGCGCTCGCTCCGCTCGCCGCGGTCTCGTCGTGCTCGGCGCCGGCGCCGTTCGCCGACGCGCCGTCGGTGGCCGCGCCCGTCGACTTGTACAGCAGCTCCGCCATCTTGTACGACGCCTGCTGCAGCTTGTCGGTCGCCGCCTTCACCTCGGCTGCGCTGCCGTTCTCGGAGATCGTCTTGAGCTCGGCGAGTGCCGACTCGACCTCGCCCTTGACGGTCGCGTCGGCCTTGTCGCCGACTTCCTTCAACGACTTCTCCGTCGAGTAGATCAGCGAGGACGCGGTGTTGCGGATCTCGGCCTCTTCCTTCTTGGCCTTGTCCTGCGCCGCGAACGCCTCGGCGTCGCGCACCATGCGCTCGACTTCGTCCTTGTTGAGGTTGGTCGAAGCGGTGATCGTGATCGCCTGCTCCTTGCCGGTCCCGAGGTCTTTCGCCGAGACGTTCACGATGCCGTTGGCGTCGATGTTGAACGTCACTTCGACCTGCGGGATGCCGCGCGGAGCCGCCGGGATCCCCTCGAGTCGGAAGCGCCCGAGTTCCTTGTTGTCGTTCGCCATCTCGCGCTCGCCTTGCAGCA
Source organism: Candidatus Eremiobacterota bacterium (assembly GCA_019235885.1). Lineage (GTDB taxonomy): Bacteria > Vulcanimicrobiota > Vulcanimicrobiia > Vulcanimicrobiales > Vulcanimicrobiaceae > Vulcanimicrobium. The sequence goes on from JAFAKB010000100.1 coordinate 8,874, forward strand.
CGCGGATGTCGACCGAGGTCTGGCCGTCTTCGGCGGTGGTGAAGACCTGCGTCTTGCGGGTCGGGATCGTCGTGTTGCGCTCGATCAGCTTGGTGTTCACGCCGCCGAGCGTCTCCAGACCCAGCGAGAGCGGGGTCACGTCGAGCAGCACGACGTCGCGCACTTCACCGGCGAGAACGCCAGCCTGGATCGCCGCGCCGACCGCGACGACTTCGTCGGGGTTGACGGACTGGTTCAGCTCTTTGCCGGTCAGCTTTTTGACCAGCTCCTGAATCACCGGCATGCGCGTCGCGCCGCCGACCATCACGATCTCGTCGATCTTCGAGACGTCGAGCTTCGCGTCGGCCAGCGCGTTCTTGAACGGCTGCACGCAGCGGTCGGTCAGATCTTGCGTGAGCTCCTCGAACTTCGCGCGGGTCAGCGTGACGTCGAGATGCTTCGGACCGTTCTGGTCCGCGGTGATGAACGGCAGGTTGATCGAGGTTTGGACCGTGCCCGAGAGCTCGATCTTCGCCTTCTCCGCCGCTTCGGTGAGCCGCTGCAGCGCCTGGCGGTCGCCGCTCAGGTCGATCCCCTGCTCCTTGCGGAACTCGGCGACGATCCAGTCGCGGATCCGCTGGTCGTAGTCGTCGCCGCCCAGGTGCGTGTCACCGTTGGTCGCTTTGACTTCGAAGACGCCGTCGCCGACCTCGAGGATCGAGACGTCGAACGTCCCGCCGCCGAGGTCCCACACGAGGATCGTCTCGTTGCCCTTCTTGTCGAGCCCGTAGGCGAGCGCGGCCGCCGTCGGCTCGTTGATGATGCGCAGCACTTCCAGACCCGCGATCTTGCCGGCGTCTTTGGTCGCCTGCCGCTGCGAGTCGTTGAAATACGCGGGAACCGTGATGACCGCTTTGGTCACGCGTTCGCCCAAATAATTGCTCGCGTCGTTCACGAGTTTCTGAAGGATCATCGCCGAGATCTCTTGCGGCGTGTAGTCCTTGCCGTCGATCTTGACGTGATAATCCGTGCCCATGTGCCGCTTGATCGAGGCGATGGTGCGCTCCGGATTGGTGATTGCTTGCCGCTTTGCGAGCTGGCCGACGAGTCGTTCGCC
>JAFAKB010000101.1 GCA_019235885.1 Candidatus Eremiobacterota bacterium
AGACCGGGCCGTGGTCGCCGATCTGCCGCAGGGGCCGATCGTCGTCCAGCTAGGCCGCCGCTGGACCGAGGCTGGCTCGACGACGGAGAGCTGCCTGCAGCTCTTCCGCGAGCTGCGGGCGCTCGGCCGCCCGCTGGTCGCAACCTACGGCGAGGACGCCGCGGCGCTGGGGGAGACGGTCGCGCGGGCCGGCGTCGCCGACGCCGTTCGGGGCAACCTGCCGTTCCACGTCTGGGCCGCGGTCTTCGAGCGGGCCGCGTGCGTGGTGACGATCGACACCGGTGCGACGCACGTCGCAAGCGCGGTGCGCGTTCCGACCGTCGTGCTGTTCGAGCACAAGTGGTTTCGGCTCGCTTCGCAGGAATGGTCGCCGTACCGCGTGCCGAACGCGGTCCTGCGCAAACCGCCGGACGAATCCGAGCGCTCGCTGCGCGCCTCGCGCGCCGAGCTCGTCGCGGCCGTCGCCAAACTCGTTCCTTCGACAAGCTCAGGATGACATTGCTACCGCGCATCTCCGTCGTCGTTCCGACGTACAACCGCCTCGACACGCTCCGCCACGTGATCCCTTCGCTGCTCGCGCAGGATCTGCGGCGCGGTGAGTACGAGGTCGTCGTCGCCGACTCGAACTCCACCGACGGCACCGCCGAGTACCTCGCCGGCGTCGCGGAGGACGCGCCGTTCGTGCGCCACCTCCCCGGCCCGTACACCGGGCGCGCCGGCGCGCGCAACGCGGGGATCGCCGCCGCGCGCGCGCCGGTCGTGCTCTTCACCGACGCCGACATCATCGCGTCACCCGACCTGCTTTCGCGCCACCTCGCGCACCACGACAAACCCGGCGCGCGCGCGATCGTCGGGATGGAAGTCCAAGTCTCGTCGTACGACGACTATCTCGCCAAGCGCAACGACCGCGCCAAGCGCGAGCCGCTCCACGGCGAGAAGCCGAAACGGCTCTCGTGGCTGTACTTCCTGACCGGGAACGCGTCGGCGCCGCGCGCCGAGCTGGAGCGCGTCGGCCGCTTCGACGAAGAGTTCACCGGCTACGGCCACGAGGACTTGGAGCTCGGCTACCGCTTGCAGCACGCCGGAATCCCGCTGGAGTACGAGCCGAACGCGGTGAACTACCACTGGCACCCCGTGCCGTGGGACGAGCAGCAGAAGAAATACGAGCTGGCCGGCAAGTCGACGGTGCGTTTCTACCGCAAACATCCCGCCTTCGACGTGAAGCTGCGGCTCGGGATGACCCCGCTCTCGCTGGCGCTGCACGACGTGATCGACCGCGTCGCGCCGCTGAAGAGCTGGGTCGAAGACGGCGCTCAGCGGCCGGGCTTCGCCCGCACGCTCTCGTACCAATATCACTACCTCACCGGAGTCAAGGCCGCCCTACGTGGATAGTCAAACCGCTACGCGCATGGAGTGCGGAAAGCTCACCGCCGCCGACGCCGGCAGGCACGTCGAACTGGACGGCTGGGTTCATCGCCGCCGCGATCACGGCGGGCTGATCTTCATCGACGTGCGCGACCGCAGCGGGCTCACTCAGGTCACCTTCGATCCTTCGAAGGGCGAGACGTTCGCGCAGGCCGAGACGCTGCGCAGCGAAGACGTCGTGCGCGTGCGCGGCAGCGTGCGCCGCCGCCCGGCCGGCACCGAGAACCCGAAGCTGCCGACCGGCGAGATGGAGGTGCCGGCCGACGCGCTGGAGATCCTCAACCGCTCGCAGACGCCGCCGTTCGTCATCGCTTCGGACGAAGAACCGAACGAGGAAGTGCGGCTGCGCTACCGCTATCTCGACCTGCGCCGGCCGCGGATGCAGCACAACCTCACCGTGCGGCATCGCATCGTCAAAGCGTTCCGCGACTGGTTCGACGAGCACGACTTCCTCGAGGTCGAGACACCGAACCTGATCAAGGCGACGCCGGAAGGCGCGCGCGACTACGTCGTGCCCTCGCGGCTGCACCACGGCTCGTTCTACGCGCTGCCCCAGTCGCCGCAGATCCTCAAGCAGATTCTGATGATCGGCGGAATCGGGCGCTACATGCAGATCGCGCGCTGCTTTCGCGACGAGGACTCGCGCGCCGACCGCGGGCCGGAGTTCACCCAGCTCGACGTCGAGATGTCGTTCGTGCAGCAAGAAGACGTGCTGGCGGTGATGGAAGAGTCGATGCGGTACGTGTGGGAGCGCGTCCTCGACGAGGCGATTCCGAACCCGCTCCCGCGGCTGACGTACGCCGAAGCGATGCGGCGCTACGGCTCCGACAAGCCGGACCTGCGCTTCCAGCTGGAACTGGTCGACGTCGCCGAGCTGTTCAAAGGCGGTTCGTTCGGGCTGTTCGCCGGGCTCGCGGAGAGCTGCGCGAACCGCGTGATCGCGCTGCGCTGGCCGGGCGGCGCGGCGCTGTCGCGGCGCGACTTCGACGCGCTCACCGAGCTGGCGAAAACGTTCGGCGCGAAAGGGTTGGCATACGTCTCCTTCGCGCCGGACGGCGCAAAGGGCTCGATCGCGCGCTTCGTCGACGAGCCGCTGGCCGCAAAATTGCGCGAGCGCACCGGCGCGCAGGAGGGCGACGCGCTGCTGTTTGTCGGCGACGCGTCCGGTGCGGCGGCGAACGTCGCCGGACGGCTGCGCCTGGAGATCGGCAGCCGGCTCGGCTTGCGCGATCCGAAAAAGTTCGCGTTCTGCTGGGTGCTCGGCTTCCCGCTCTTCGAGCGCGACGAAGAGACCGGCGAGATCACGTTCTCGCACCATCCGTTCACGGCGCCGCTTCCCGGGCAGGAAGCGTTGTTCGACACCGATCCGCTCGCGATCACCGCGCAGCACTACGACTTGGTGTTGAACGGCTACGAGCTCGGGAGCGGCTCGATTCGCAACCACCAAGCGGAGTTTCAGCGCAAAATTTTCAGACGGCTCGGCCTGAGCGAGGAGCAGATCGACGACCGGTTCGGCTTCTTCATGGAAGCGCTCACGTACGGCGCGCCGCCGCACGGCGGAATGGCGCTCGGCATCGACCGCATCGCGATGATCGCGGTCGGCGAGGAGAGCATGCGCGAGGTCGTGGCGTTCCCCAAGAACCAAGTCGCCCGCGACTTGATGATGGACGCGCCGTCATCCGTCCCGGACAAAGCGCTGCGAGAGCTCGGAATCAAAATCGTAAAGCCGCCGGCATAAGCCGGCGGCCGCATGATGAAACGAACCGCGGCGGCGAGGGCGAGTTACGTCGCCCGCCCTCGCCGGCTCGGAGGCAACGGGCGGTTAAAACGGATGGACGTCGCGGCGAGTTTCGCGGAAGAGCATCTTCTTGTTGAGCTCGCGCAGCGCGTCGATCGACTTCTTGTGCTCGTCGGACCGGCCGTACTTGTTCGCTGCTCGCAGCGACGCGTCGAGGCTCCGCTCGCGCGCAGCGTACACGAGGAAGGCGTTCAGGTCGCGGTCGTCGATCCGGAAGTTCATCGTGCGCGGAGTATGCCCAGCGACCGCACGGGCTATGCCTGCTCGATTCCACGAAAATTCGCGGTCGCCGCTGCGCGGCGCCGCTCGTTTCCACGCACGTACGACGACGTGACGCCGTACGGGACGTTGGCCGACTCGTACCCGTGACGTTGGTCCCTAAAACGCGTTTCCGGCGTTGGGACTTTGCAGCAGAGCCCGTGCTCGCGTGAACACCGCGTCCAGCATCGGCTCGGTGAGGACGCCCGTGTTCGTGTTCTGCCGGCTGGGGTGGTACGAGGCGAGGACCGTGGCGCCGCGGCGGCCCGGCAAATCGACGACGGT